>JACSRR010000423.1 GCA_014879635.1 Ignavibacteriaceae bacterium
AGATGTGTATAAGAGACAGTAGTGATTCTTTACAAAGAATTATCTCTAATCTATTAAAAATCTTGTTTCAGCAAAAAACAGCGTTATTAGGCTCATTTTATCGGTTTTTTACTCATAAAAGATAATTGGCACACTATTTGTAATACTAATCGTAAATGGCGTAATAACAAAACAAAAAAACAGGAGAAAAAAAATGAAAGGAATAATTTCTTCCCTTTCCAAGTTTCTTTTAATCACGGTGTTTTTCTTAACGGGAAGCACTACTTATTCACAAACAGCCCGTCTTCAGGTTATTCACAATGCAGCAGACCCTGCAGCAGCAAGTGTTGATATTTATCTAAACGGTAGTTTATTGTTAGATAACTTTGCCTTTAGAGCTGCTACACCATTTATTGATGCTCCAGCAGGTGTATTACTGAATATAGGGGTAGCACCCGGCAACAGTGCATCTGTAAACGATACATTAAAAAACTTTAAAGTAACATTAACTGCCGGCGATAAATATATTGCAATTGCTAATGGTGTATTAAACCCTGCAAACTTTGCGGCTAACCCAAATAACAGAGCAACTGCATTCACACTATTTATTAAAACTTTAGCCAGAGAATCGGCTGAAAATGCTAACCAAGTCGAATTCTTTGTATTGCACGGCTCAACAGATGCTCCGGCGGTTGATATAAGTGCAAGAAATGTTGCCACATTAGTACCGGGAGCATCTTATGGTGATATTACTTCTTATATAGGTGTGCCAGCCGAAAGATATTTGTTAGATATCAGACCTGCCGGAAATACCGAAGTATTAGTTGCAACATTTGAAGCTCAACTTTCAGCACTGACCGGCGGTGCAGCAGCTGTATTTGCCTCCGGCTTCTTAAATCCGGCAAACAATCAAAACGGAGCGGCTTTTGGTATCTATGCAGCTCTCCCAAACGGTACAGTTGTTCCTTTCTCGGCTCTTACTAATGCACGCTTGCAAGTTATTCACAACGCCGCAGACCCTGCAGCAGCAAGTGTGGATATCTATCTTAATGGTAGTTTATTATTAGACAATTTTGCTTTTAGAACTGCAACCCCATTTATTGACGCACCCGGAAATACCGAGTTAAATATAGGAGTAGCAGGCGGAAATAGTAACTCTGTTGCAGATACATTAAAAAACTTTAATGTAAAATTATTACCCGGTGGCGTTTATGTAGCAATTGCTAACGGTGTACTTAATCCATCAGCCTTTGCTCCTAATCCCGAAAGCCGTTCAACTGCTTTCACCCTTTTTATTCAAGGTTTAGGTCAAGAGAATGCAAAATTAAATTCCGAAGTTGATTTTTATGTTTTGCATGGCTCAACGGATGCTCCCGCGGTTGATATAATTGCAAGAGGAGTAGGAACATTAGTGAATGATGCAGCATACGGAGATTTAACTCCCTATTTGAGTGTTCCCGCTGCAAACTATACTTTAGACATCACTCCGGCTCAAAACAACAGTACAATAGTTGCTTCATTCACTGCACCTCTCTCAGGACTTGCCGGCGGAGCAGCTACAGTTTTTGCTTCCGGATTTTTTACTCCCGCTAATAATCAGAACGGAGCAGGATTTGGAGTTTTTGCAGCATTACCTAACGGAACAGTTGTTGAATTTTCACCCGTTACAAGTATAGAAAGAGATGAATTCTCCTTTGCACCTGCTAAATTTGAATTAAATGCAAATTATCCAAATCCTTTTAACCCTTCAACAGTTATAAGCTTTTCGATTCCTCAAAAAGAATTTGTAACTCTAAAAGTGTTTAATGTGATTGGACAAGAAGTGGCAACTTTGGTAAACGACGAACTTAGTTCAGGAAATTATAAGTTTACTTTTGATGCTAGAGATTTAACAAGCGGCGTCTATTTTTACAAACTTACCGCAGGTAGCTTTGTAGAAACAAGAAAAATGAACTTGTTAAAGTAAGAAATTAACCCCGCTAATGACTCTCCGGTTTATTAAGTTAAACCGGTAGTGAAACCCGGATCTGACAGTCCGGGTTTTTTATTTTAAATTTTTTAATGCTTCAATTAATAACTTTTTGGTTTTAAGTAGATCTTGCGATAGTACTTTAACCTGACCGATAACCGGCATAAAATTTGTGTCACCGTTCCAACGGGGAACAATGTGAAAATGAATGTGATCAGCAATACCTGCCCCACTCACTTTTCCTATATTAGCACCGATATTAAATCCCTCGGGGCTACTAATAGCTTTTAATGCTTCAGAACATCTTTGCAAACTTTTCATAATTGCAGTTAATTCATCAAGTGTAAGAGAATTAAAATCGGAAGTGTGTCTGTTAGGAACAACCATTAAATGTCCGTTATTATAAGGATATAAATTCATGATAATCAAATGGTTTTCGTTTTTCTCAATTAATAGACTACTTTCATCATTGATATCCTCCTCAATGGCAGTACAAAAAATACAACCTGTTGGTTTAACTTTGTCTGATTTAAACGACTCAATATATTGAGAACGCCAAGTTGACCACATTTTTTCCATTTAAATTCCGTTATTAATATTAATAAGTTTTAAATTTTTGATTATTCATATAGTAAATTATAAACAAAAAAACCTTGAGGGCATAGCCCCCAAGGTTAGTTTGATTTGACGCTAAGAAATTAATCTTCTTCTTGCCTTGATTTGTTATATTCATCAATGATCTTTGATTCAATATCTTTAGGAACTTCCTCGTAGTGAGAGAATTTCCTGTAATGAAGACCCCTGCCTGAAGTTAGACTTCTAAGGGTTGATGAATATTTGTACAATTCGGAAAGCGGAACATTAGCTTTAATGATCTGGAAGTGACCATCGCTTTCCATTCCTAAAATTCTTCCTCTCTTAGTGTTAATATCACCCATAACATCACCCATACATTCTTCGGGAACTTTAATGGTAACTTCGTAAATGGGCTCTAATAAACAAGGCTTGCACAAAGCAAAAGCCTTTCTGAAACATTGAGCCGATGCTAATTTAAATGACATTTCATCCGAATCTACATCATGGTGTTTACCGTCAAAAAGCGTAACTTTAACATCAATTACCGGATAACCGGCAACAACGCCTTTTACCATTTGTTCAACAATTCCTTTTTCAACTGCAGGAATAAATCTACCGGGAACAACACCGCCAACAATTGCATCAACAAATTCGTAACCTTCACCGCGAGGTTTTGGCTCCATTTTAAAGAAAACATGAGCAAATTGCCCCCTGCCGCCGGATTGTTTTTTATGTTTATACTCTACGCTGTCTGCCCTTCCTTTAATTGCTTCGCGATAAGGAATTTTGGGCTCTACTAAATCAACATCAACATTATAACGCTCTTTTAATCTCTTAACTGCAAGCGAAAGCTGAAGTTCGCCTTGCCCGTAAATGATTGTCTGAGCAATTTCTGGGTCGAATTTAACATTAAATGAAGGATCTTCTTCGTGTAAAGTATGAAGACATTGTGCAATTTTATCTTCATCCCCTTTTGCTTTCGGAATAATTGCTCCTCTAATTGCAGGAACTGGAAAATCAATAGGTGGTAACACAACAGTATAATTTTTTGAAGTAAGTGTATTGTTTGTGTGAGTATCTTTTAATTTTACCACAGCACCAATATCACCGCATACTAATTGCGCAACATCTTGACGGTTGTGCCCGTTAAGCACATAAATTTGACTCAACCTTTCCGGTTTATCATTACCGTTATTTATTAAATCCATACCTGCTTTAATAGTACCGGAATAGAGTCTGAAAAGTGAAAGTTCACCCACATGTTGTTCTGAAATAATTTTGAAAACAAATAATACGGGTTCACCGTTTGGGTTCGGTTTAATAAGTACTTTTTCACCGCTACCCTTTTTGGCAGCTTCAATTTCACCTGCATCTTCGGCAGTTTGAAAATAATTAGCAACAAAATCTAAAAAGTTATTTACTCCTACACCTTTGGTAGAAGAAACTGCAAAAACCGGAATAAAGGCGTGCTCGTGAAAAGCTAAACGCATTCCTTTTACAAGTTCTTCAGGAGTAAGTTCGCCGTCATTAAAATAAGAATCCATCAATTCTGCATCCGATTCAGCAATTTTTTCGAGGAGCATTGTGTGATACTCTTGAGCTTTTTCTAGATGCTGAGCAGGAATATCCATTTCCGTTACACCTTTTGAACCGGGAGCACCGTAAGTATATGCTTTCATTTTAAGCACATCAACTACAGTATCAAACGCCATTCCTTGATTTAAAGGATAAGTAATTACGACTGCATTTTTTGAGATTCTTTCATGAATATGACTAAAAACATTATCATAATCAGAGCGTTCGTGATCTACCTTATTAACTACTACGGCAAAATTTTTGTTATCATGTTTGATGTAATCGATAGCGTGTTCTGTACCTACTTCAACACCTTCTACCGATTTGACCACTAAAACACCTGTATCGCAAACATGGATACCGGCTTTCATTTCACCCTCAAAATCGGGGAAACCGGGGCAGTCAAGAATATTGATTTTTTTATTTTGCCAAACTAAGTTTGAGGCGGAGAGAGAAATAGAGATTTTTTTTTCTATTTCATTTGCGGTATAATCTGAGATGGTGTTTCCTTCTTCAACTTTACCGAGTCTTGTAGTTGAACCGGCAGCGTATAAAAGCATCTCGTTTAGAGAAGTTTTACCACTGCCGGCATGCCCAATTAAGGCAATATTTTTTATGCTGTCCGGAGAGAATTCTTTCACGGCTTTGCTCCTTATTTTTTAGAATTTGTTTTACCGGAAAATAAGGCCTGCCAGAACACAGAAAAACCATTTTTAATTGAAACTATGTTTTGAATTAATTTAGGCATTGGTGATTCAAGCGTGCCTTTCACTTTATCTTCGAAATTTAATAAACTTTCAACCCTTATCTTCACCTCGTCAATTATCCAGCCGGTCTTTTCCAATTGATCAGAAAGTTCGCCGGATAATTGCTGAAGTGAACCACTCATTGATTTCATTGAATCAATGAGTGGGTCTAATTTATCAACTACTGATTTGATATCTTTATTAACTTCTTCAATACTCACAACTATCTTTTTAATGTAAATAATTAATGAGATAGAAAGCGCCATTAAGCATGTATATAGCAACAGTAGAAAAATATTTAATACGGTTTCCATAAAAATATTATTTTACTTCAGAATTTTTAGATTCTTTGTAAGCTTCTACACCTGCTTTTGCAGCATCTTTGATTCTTGAAGCTTCATCTTTTATTGAAGAAGTTGCTTTTGAAACAGATTCAGAGCCTTTTTGCTTAGCATCTGTTAATACTTTTTCAGCATCTTTGATGATTTTATCAGCTTGCACTTTAGCATCATGAATCAAATTTTCTGATTTTTTTTTACCGTCGTTGTAAACTTCTTTTGCTTTTTCTTTTGCTTTTTCTAAGTATTCTTCAGCGTCGGTATATATTTCTTCCGCTTTATCTTTGATATCTTTTCTAAGTTCTTTACCCGCTTTAGGAGCATATAACAATGCAACTGCAGCTCCAATTACTGTACCTGAAAGAAATCCGATTAACAGTCCTTTACTGATATTGCTATCTTTTGACATTTTACTTCTCCTTATTTGTGTTTTTAAATTTAATATAAATTTAAACTGATATTGTAATTTACGAAAAACAATTATCTATGACTCCTTCTTTTAATAAAAATTCGTCATTTAAATCATTTTTTTCTGTTTTTATCACATATTTGTAAATTTGCTTTACTTTAATATGATCTGTCTCTTATACACATCT
>JACSRR010000297.1 GCA_014879635.1 Ignavibacteriaceae bacterium
TCGTCGGCAGCGTCAGATGTGTATAAGAGACAGGGGATTTGGGAGTCAGGTTTCAGAGAAATTCCGGTTGCATTTTTTGAAAAAAACGGAATTAACCCTGAATTAGTACCTATCAGGTCAACAGTTAATATGTTCCTTCAAAAGGCAATTGATGCAATGGTTGTAATGTACTACAATGAATATAATACCATTACTAACGCCGGAATCAATAATAGTGAGATTTCTTTGTTTCTTTTCTCAGATTATAATATGGATATTATTGAGGATGGTTTATACTCTACTACCGAATTTTACGAAAAGAACAAAGATTTGTGTATAAAATTTGCCAAAGCTACTTTTGAGGGTTACTCTGAAGCTTTTAAAAATCCCGGAGAAACTCTTGATATTCTAAGAAATTATATGTTAAGAGCAAAAGTGCCTTTTAATAAAGCGCATCAAAGATGGATGTTAAACTCTATAAGCAATATTTTTTATGCAGGTCAAAATGAGAGTGATTTTGGCTCAATGCCCGTTTCAAAATTTTATTATGGTCAAGATGTTTTAATTTCTGCCGGTATTCTCAAGAAAAAAATCGAACTTAAAGATTTTTACAGGGAGTCAAAATGATATTTTTTGAGCAAAAAAGCATCAAATTTCGCTTAGCTTTCTACTTAATTTCATTAACTACCCTAATTCTCATTGCAACCTACTTTTTAACTTCTTTAGCCTCACGCTATGTTGTCTTAGAATCTGTAGAAGAAAACGCCTTTAACTTAACTAACAATCAAGTAAACAAATTAGAACAGTTTCTTAATCCTATTGAAAGAGTACCCGAAGTTATTGCTACGCTGATTGAAGAAGACGCAACTACCCCGGAAGGTCTGGAAAGAACTGTTTCTTCGCTACTTATGAGTTACCCCGATATTTATGGGGTTTGCATTGCTTATGAACCCGAAAGCGACTCACAACGGTCAGCACCCTATTTTTATAGATCGAACGATCTTATTGAAATTGCTGATTTAGGAAGCGATTCTTACAAATATGAGTTTTGGGATTGGTTTCAGATTCCCCGTACTCTCGGAAAAAATATTTGGTCTGAACCATATTTTGACGACGGCGGCGGAAACCAAAATATGATTACTTATTCTGTGCCATTTTATAAACATATCAATAACAAAAAGGTTTTTGCCGGAATAGTAACTGCCGATGTTACTCTTTCAGTTCTTCAAAATTTAATTTCCGAAACTAAATTTTTTGAGTCCGGTTATTTATTCTCAATAACTCAGTTCGGTACTTTCGTAAATCATAAATATGAAGAACTTTTGTTAAACGAAACTATTTTCACCTTAGCCGAAGAAATTGAAATGAACGAGTGGCGAACTTTAGGCAGGGAAATGATTGAAGGTAAAACCGGCTATACTTCTATTACTGATCCGTTCACAAACAATAAAGCTTATGTTTTTTATGAAAATGTGCCTTCAACGCACTGGTCATTAGCCATAATTATTCCGGAAGATGAACTTTTATCTCAAGCCACAGTAGTTAGCAATTATATTTTGATTATTGAAATTGCTGCACTAATTGCCATTATCATAATTGTGCTGTTCACTTCATCCAACATTACAGAACCAATTACTAAACTCTCTAAAATTGCAAATCTCTTCTCTCTGGGTAAAGTTGATGAAGCTATGAGTAATATGGCAGAGCTTGAAAATCTTAGAAATAAGATCGGAAGAAATTATATACGGTCCGGTGAAAATACAACCGATGAAATTACCACTCTTTTTAATTCAATAAAAAATATGACTTTAAATTTGTTCAATATGACCGTGAGAATTCAAACATCGTCAGAAGATTTGATTACAACCTCCGATAAATTGGATAAATCTATAAACAGTCTTTCAGAAGCGGTATCTATACAAAATACCTCAACATCTGAAGTAACTGCTACTACAAAAGAGATAGCCGGAACTGTTGATAAACTTGCAGTTACAATCAAAAAAGTTACACAGAATTTAGCCGAATCTCAAGAAACGGTAGATAGCGGTAAAGCGGGTATTAATGAAATTATTCTCTCTCTAAATTCGATTGCCGATAACGGCAAATCTATTAGCGGGCAGTTAAATGTGATAAACAGGAAAGCAAACAACATCACAAAAATTATTAATACGATTACCAATATTGCAGATAGAACCAATTTAATTTCGGTAAATGCTGCAATTGAAGCAGAAAAAGCAGGAGTGTATGCTTCAGGTTTTACCGTACTTGCTAAAGAAATTAGAATCCTCTCAGAAAGTACTTTTGAAGCATTGGCTGATATTGAGGGTTTGATTGATGAAATGAAATCTTCAGTTGAAACAGGAGTTGAAGGTGTCAAAATTTTTAATGAGATGATGAACTCTACTTTTGCAAATGTTAATTTGTTGCTTTTAAACCTTAACCGGTTAATTGTCTATAATCAAAATATGCTACCTGAGTTTGATAAAGTTAACGAATCAATGCAACAACAAGCCGAAAGTGCAAAACAAATTTCGGGGGCAATGGTCTATTTACAGAGCGTTTCGCAAAATACGGGGTCTGCCTTAGATACTTTGATAGAGATTCATGATAAACTAACTTCTGCGGTTGACGAATTAAAAAATGAGATCTCAAAGCTGTACTCTTAAAAATGCGGTAATTTGAAGGGTGACCAATAATCAAGAACTAATATTTAACTTAAATTTTTCCCCATTCTAAGGTAATCCTCAATTAAAACTGCGGCAGCATTCATATCTATTAGTTTTTTATCCCGCCTTTTCGATTTTTTAGTGACACTCTCAAGTATTCTATCGGAGGCAATTTTTGAAGAGTAAGATTCGTCAATTAAAACAACATTTAACGAAAACTCTTTTTTGAGAACATCTGAAAATTTATCAATTTCGTTGCAAAGTTCGTGCCTTGACCCGTCAAATTTAAAAGGATAACCGAGTACAATAACCTTGATTTCCTTTTCGGACACAATTTTGGATAAGTTTTTAATTAAGTTTGAATCGTTTTCTAAAGTCTCAAAGGGATAAGCAAAAAATCCGAAAGGATCAGATAGTGCAAGCCCAACTCTTTTTTTACCGTAATCAATTCCGAGAACTCTCATTAAATTAACTCACTGTAGTATGGTGAGACAATCGTTCAACGCTGAAAACACCTTTTACTTTTTTAAGCCTTTCAATTATTCTCTGCAAGTGTTCCAAGTCTCTAATATATAAAGTTACCGTACCTTCAAAAAATGAATCGTCACTATCAAGATTAATCGATTTAATAAGAGTGTTTTGGTATGAAGTAATTGAATTTGCAATCTCATTCAACAAACCGGCAGAATCTTCGCCTCTTAGAATCAACCCTACAATAAAAGAAGAGTTTTCTACTTTTGGCCATCTAACATTGATAATTTTATCCGGTTCACGCTTTGAAATCTCTAAAAGGTTTTTGCAATTTTTTCGGTGAAGTCTGATCCCCTCACCAATTGTAACATATCCGACAACATCATCGCCGGGTATAGGGTTACAACATTTGGAGTATGAGAGCATTAATTTGATATCCTCACCGTCAATCTCTAAATCGCCGCCAACGCCTCTTGCATACTGATTGAACTGTTCAATTTCTAATGATGTAGGAGAAGTTTTTTTCTCTTTTTCTGGCTCTTCAATTAAAAGTTGGTCAATTGTAACATTCCCTTGACCTAAAGCTTTAAACATTAATCGGGTGTTTTGGTATTTATTACGGTGAGCAATTTTGTTGATTTCTTGCTCATCAAGAATCAGTTTCAGTTTTTTAAGTTTTTTATCCCATATTTCCTTACCGGCTTTAATAAAAGCATCTTCCTCTTTATTTGTCCATTTTCTAATTTCTGATTTTGCTTTAGAGGTAACAACAAATTTTAGCCAGTTCTGATTGGGGTGCTGATTTTTTGATGTAATAATTTCAACTTGGTCTCCCCTGTTTAATTTTGTATCTAAAGGAACAATTTTCTTGTTAACTTTAGCACCTATGCAATGATGCCCCACATTTGTGTGAACTGCAAATGCAAAATCAACAGGTGTTGAACCGATAGGGAGCCTCTTTAAATCACCGTTAGGAGTAAAAATATAAATTTCGTCTGAGAATAAATTTAGCTTAAAGTTCTCAATGATATTTTTTCTGACATCTTCATTACCGTCGCTTTCAAGAAGTTCTCTAATCCATTGTACATAACTATCGTTTGCGGCATCTTTCCCTGATTTCCCCTCTTTGTATTTCCAATGAGCTGCAATACCCCTTTCAGAAATTTCGTGCATTTCGCGGTTTCTAATTTGAATTTCCACAAAATTGCCTCCGGGACCTACAAAAGCGGTATGAATTGATTGATAACCGTTTGCCTTTGGAATACCGATGTAATCTTTCATTCTATCTGGTATGGGAGTATAAACATCATTCAGAATACCCATAACAGTGTAACAATCTTGCTTTTTATCTGATTCAACAATTATTCTTACGGCAAAGAGGTCGTAAATCTCTTCCAAAGGTTTGTTTTGTTTTATCATTTTTCGATAAATGCTGTAAAGGTGCTTTGGTCTTCCGCTAATTTCGTATTTAATATTTTCTTGATTCAACCTTCCAACAATAGGTTTGATAAATTTCTGAATGAAATCTTCTCTTTCATCCCTTTTAAGGTTAAGTTTTCGTTTAAGCTCAATGTAAGCATTTTTGTTTAACTCTTTAAAAGCAAGGTCTTCAAGCTCCCATTTAATTTTACCTAATCCGAAACGGTGTGCTAAAGGGGCATAAATTTCAAGGGTTTCAGTTGCAATTCTTTTTCTTTTATCAGGGGATAAAAACTCTAAAGTACGCATATTGTGCAGCCTGTCGGCAAATTTTACAATAATTACTCTAATGTCTTTAGTAATAGAAAGGAGTAGTTTTCGATAATTTTCGGCTTGATTAACTTCAACAGCTTTAAAGAGTTCTTTGATTTTGGTGAGTCCGTCAACAATAATAGCAACTTCGGCGCCAAAATTTCTCTTGATATTTTCAATCGTATATTCTTCGTTATCTTCAACAACATCGTGCAGAAAACCGCAAACAACAGAAATATCATCAAACGGAATTTCTTCAATTAAAATTCTACTAACTGCATAAGGATGAGAAAAATATGGTTCATTAGAAGCCCTTCTGTCTTTTTCATGCGCCATTTGGGCAAAGTTAAACGCTTTCCTGATTAAACCGGCATCATATCCGGGCATCTTCTCATCAAGTAATTCAAGCAACTCTTTTAATTTAGGATCGTCAGCCATAATACAAAATCATAATATTTTTTGTTTCAAAATTAGAATTATAATCCGGTATTATTACTTTGAAATTAAAATAATTTAATATTGAAAAACAATGTGTGACCTGTTTCACACTATTTCCGGAATTTTTTAGTTCAGTTTTACTTAGAGGGCTTTTTCTAAATCGTTTTTTAATTTTTTAACCCGTTTCAACCTGTCTTTAAGCCTTTCTTTATCAAAGTCGGAATAGCCGCTTATTGCTAAAACATAGTTGCAATATTCAAGTGCGGACTTTTTATCGCCTAACTTTTCGTAATTCATTGCTATCTTGTGAAGAAGAAGAACTTCATTATACAGGTAGATATTACCCGATTTAGGATGATTTTCTAAAATGTTTTTATAAACTCTAATAGCTTCTCTTCTGTCAATCTCTTCTAACGCACGGGCTTTGCCCCATTTAACAATCCTGTTACCGGGGAATTCGGCTAAAACCTCATCAGCTGCAACAACAGCTTTCTGATATTCTTTCCGGTCAATTAAAATCCAAATTAACGAAGTATATGTGAG
>JACSRR010000133.1 GCA_014879635.1 Ignavibacteriaceae bacterium
ATCTCTTCTGCTATAAAAACAAATCTTCAGTTTATACACTAAAAGCTTAGCAATTTAACTAAAGTACCGGTACAGGAAATTTAAACAAGAAAATTATTGCCACCGAAAAATCAGGTGAACCAAACTATGAACAAAGCACAAAGAACTCTTTTACCTCTGCTGTTATTTTTTTGCTAATCATTAATAATTATTCTTAATTCAAACACTCCGAATTTTGTTAATTTAAATAGAATACCGGTAATAACCGGGATATTTGCTGCCTAAAACCATTTGTGATAAAATACATAATTCAATTAACTTTTACCAATTTTTTGAGCTATCCTTTTTTGCTTAACTAAAAAATAGTTAAGTTTAAATTCGTTATTTTTTGATATGTTTATTGAAACCTGAAAAGGAAAATTATTATGAAATTATCCGATCTTCTGAATGAAAAGAATGTTATTGCGGATATGAGCGGAAAGGATAAAAATGAAGCGATTAATGAGTTAATTGATTTATTTGTTGATGACCCTAAAGTTAACGACATAGAAAAAGTTAGAAAAGCTGTTTTTGACAGGGAGAAAATTATTTCAACCGGTGTAGGAAAAGGATTTGCCGTACCGCATGGAAAAACAGACGCCGTTCAAGAGGTTATTTGTGCTTTCGGCAGGTCAAAAGAGCCCATTGATTATCAGGCTTTAGACCAAAGACCTGTTCACTTGGTTTTCCTTTTAGTCGGCAAAGAAAATCTTGTTAGCCTCCATATTAAGCTTCTTAGCAGAATTTCGCGTTTAATGACAAGAGATGAGTTTCGTAAAAAGCTTATGAACGCAAACACTGTAAAAGAGATAATAGAAATTTTCAAAACTGAAGAAGAAACATACTTTGAACTTCTTTAACTCAAAAGTACTTTTAAAAACTAAATTCAATATTTAAAATGCCTTTAAGAAAGCAAGAAGAATTACCCAAAATTCCTAAAACAAGAAAGAAGAGTATTGATAAAGCAAAAAGTGCTACTCCTCAAGAAAAAATTGACAATGTTGACTATGTTGCAAAAGTTTATTACAAGTATGACAGCACTCAACAAAAACAGTTTTATGTTTTATCGCTTGAAACGGTGAAAGAATTTACCTTTTTAGATTATGAAATTTCTGTTGATGTTAGAAAATCGAAAGAAACTATAGATGTTAGTATACTCGGTTTAAATACCCGCCAAACTTATTTTGTGCAACCCAAACCTGCAATTACCGAGCTCTTTTTTGAAGAATTATTCGGTGTATTTACTTTTAATATAATCAAACAAGACGGTAGCATTAATTCGGGTAAATTTGAATTTAATGTTTATAAGAAGGAAATTAAGTTTTTGGGCGCCTTTATACCCGAGAAAAAGAACAACCGTCTTTTTTGCAGGTTTGAAATAGTAGAAGCTAATAACACTTTTTCGGAGGAGTGAGATGGTTTACCCTGAATTGTTTAATATAGGTCCTTTCACAGTTCATAGCTACGGTTTAATGCTCGGTATTGCTTTTATTGTAGCAAGTTGGATTTTAACCCGTGAATTAAGACGCAAAAATTTAGACCCAAATTTTTCAACCGAGATTACACTTCTCGCTATTATTTTCGGGATTGCCGGAAGTAAAATTGCTCACTTAATAGCTAATCCGAGTGAATTTGCAGCTGACCCCGTTGGATCTCTTTTTTCTCCGGGTGGATTAACTTTTCACGGCGGTTTGATTTTAGCTACAATTGCTATTTACATTTTTGTTAAAAGAAAAGGAATCCCCTTCCTTTTTATTGCTGACTCAGCCGCTCCTTCATTAGCAATTGCCTACGGAATTGGTAGAATAGGTTGTCACCTTTCGGGTGACGGTGATTACGGTCTGCCGACAAATTTACCTTGGGGCGTTAATTACGAAAACGGTATCGTTCAACCCTCATTAATGTTTGCAGGTTCGGATATTGCGCGTGCGTTCCCCAACGGAATTGTTCCTGATAATACTCCTTTACACCCTACACCGATTTATGAATTTTTACTAATGGGAATAATTTTCTTGATTCTTTGGAAATTGCGTACAAAGGCAATGCCCGACGGATTTCTGTTCTCTTTGTATTTGCTGTTAGCCGGTTTCGAAAGGTTAATGATTGAATTTATCAGACTAAATCCTAAGTTGTTATTTGGTTTAAGCGAAGCTCAGTTAGTTGCAACAGGTTTAATAATTGCCGGCGGTTACGGAGTGTTCTATTTTAGTAAGAATAAGGATTTGCCTAAGTATTCGCCTCCGCAACATTTGCAGCCAAAAGTAGAACCCAAAAAGAGTAAGAACAAGTAATTGAAGGAACAGCTTTTTATCGGTGGCAGAAAACCTGCCATTGAATATCTTGAATCGGGTAAAAGTGTTATCAGAGTTTTAGTTCAAGAAGGTATTAAAGATAATTTTATCTCCAAAATAACCGCAATTGCCAATAAAAGAGGTATTCCGGTAAAGTTTTTGCCAAAGTTAAAACTCGACCTTCTAAAAAAAAGTGAAATTTCACAAGGCGTAATTCTAGAAGTTCCCGGTTTTGAGTTCACCGGAATTGATACTTTAATACAAAGATCACTAAATAGAAACAAACTGATTGTTATTCTTGATTCTATTCAAGACCCTCAAAACTTGGGAGCAATTTTAAGAACTTCCGAATGTGCAGGCGCTGATGGAGTAATAATTACAAAGCATAACTCTTCGCCCGTAAACGAAACAGTTATCAAAACTTCGGCAGGTGCAATTTCTCATATCCCCGTTGTTGAGTCAGTTAATCTTTCCAACAGTATCAAAATGTTAAAAGATGCCGGATTTTGGATAATAGGTACACACTTAGAAGTAAATCCGTCAAAAACTAAAATCGATTTTAATCTCCCCTTAGCTGTAATTCTCGGAAATGAAGAAAAAGGGATAAGAAGATTAATAAAAGATGAGTGTGATTTTCTTGTAAAAATTCCGATGGGCGGAAAAATTGACTCGTTGAATGTTTCGGTAACGGCGGGAGTAATTTTATACTCAATATTGGCAAAAAGAGGATTTGAAGTTATCTAATTTTTACTTGTTATCTACTAAAAAAGGTAAAATATTCTCAAGGTTGTATTTTATTCTTAATAATCTTCTCCATTCGTAAAAAAATAATCACTATCCCCCAAATGTGGTATTGACATTAAATAAATAATTCTGTAATATGAATACAGAATTTTAGAATTTTCTTACTGAGAGTAATTCAAATAACAATATGGAGGGCTCGATCGAAGATACAGAACAATCACATATCGCGGTTTATAACCTCCTAATCTTATGATTACGGAGTTTCAGACATCCCAGAGATGTTAAGAAAATTGATGAGGGCGGCAATGCCGCCCTTACTCATTTTAAAGTAATAAAAATTGATTCCCCTCAAATATTTTACCGTTAATTTGCACCTCAATTTTATGCACACCACTATAAAACGGTCTTATTCCTATTGGTTTAAACGAGTGTCTTTTTTTAACATTGATAGTTTCACCGGCTTTAAGAACTTTTTTTGTAAGCTTAAAAACTTTTGGAGATAATTTACCGTTCGCTTTCACATAAAAAAGCAGATAATCAATAAGAAGATTTACTTCTTCTTTCCCTTTATTTCTAACATCAAAGCAAAATTCAAGGTACTCTCCTGTTTTAATTTCAGGAGTTTTTATCATAAAATCAACCACATCAATATCTTCAACAGGAGTAAAGCCAAGAATCTCTAAAGCTTGCGGGTTTCCCTGCTTTTCTAATGTACGAAGCGAATGTTTCACAAGTTTTTGCATTTGGTTTGAGTTATCTTCTGCTAACCATTTCTTTAGAGTAGCGGTTACAACATCCGGGTTGTCTTTAGAAATATCATTTAAATTATTTGCTACTGACCGCCTCACCATTTCGGAAGGGTCATTTTTCAATTTTTCTAAAATTTCAATTACGGGAGCAGGATCCTGAATAAAAACATCTAATCGTGAACCGAGCGGAAGTCTTGGTCTGGTCCCTTCGGTGGCAAGTCTTCTTGCGTACGGTGATTTATCGGAGGTGAGTTTATTTAAAAACTCCATTGTCATAGAATAATGGTTCTTAATAAATACTCTTATTTGCCCTTCGGCTGTAAACCTTTTTGTCATTTCGTAGAGAGCATTCAAAGATATTTCAGGATAATCAACGCCGTTGTATGCAACAAAATCACATTGAGGCATAATAATAAATCCGTTAAATCCCTTGAGGTCAGAATCAGGTAGTTCAGGCGGTAAAGCTGCAATCAGAATATTAACCGCATCGGCGAAATTTTGAGGTAAGTATTTTCGAAGACTTTCGGCAATTAATTTGCATCTAGCGCCATAATCTAATTTTTCGAGTTCATCAAGTATCTCATTCTGAAATTGTGCTTTTTCGAAACCGGGAAAAACATTGTAGATGCAATCTGCAATTTTATTAACCGCATTTTTATCAAAAACATTGCGAAGTAAAAATTTTTCGTCCATAATCCTGAGTTATTAATGGTAAACTATTTTTTGAGCTGAGCAATATAAACTTAAACCGTACAAACCTTGCAAAGTTTATAGTTTAATAAGTGACCCGAGATAAGAGCAATACCCCCGGCGTAAATTAAAATCAGATGTAAATCAGGGTGAAAAATTGTTCCGTGGTCATCATGCCCCAAGAAAAAGGAGGCATATAGAATTAACAAAGCCCCCACTATCAAAAGCGAGATAACAAAAATATTTCTATGCGATTTTAATGCGTTAAACACACCGGTACCAGAAGCCGGAATCACCAAAAGCGCAAATATATAGTGAAAGACACCCGAAATACTGCCTAATGAAAGAAAGGTAAGTAATACTGGTCTGAGAGTACATTCAATAATACATAGAGTCGAAATTGTAATGCCAAACCTGTCAGCTAAGCTGTGTAGTATTTTGTGATATTGTTTTGAGAAGTATTTTATCATTTTAACCTAAAATTAGACTGCAAATTTACTCAGAAGAAATCATTTATGCAACATTGTTGCAAAAACAATTATTTTTTTGTAGATTTTGTTACACTATGATAAAAAATATTGAAAATAGAGCCGTTAAACTGTTAAAATCTAAAGGACTTAGATTAACCGGTACAAGAATAGAGATTTTGCAATCCTTTTTGGAATGCAGTTGTGCTCTTTCTTTGAGAGATTTAAATAGTAGAATGGAAAGCAAACCGGAAAGGACAACTATTTACCGTACTTTGATAAGTTTTATTAATAGCGGACTAATTCATGAGATTGCCGAAGAGAACGGAACAGTTAAATATGGCTTATGCAGGGAGAAATCTTGCGGTAAAGGCGAGCACCACCATAACCACCTCCATTTTAAGTGTGATAAATGCGGAAGTACTTTTTGTATTGAAGCATCGGCAGATCTTAATATTAACTTACCAAAAGGATTTCATTTAAATGCAGTATCCGTATCTATTACGGGTGAATGTGAGTCGTGTTCAACTTAATATTAAATAATGTAACTACTGGCACTTAAAATCAAATTACCATCCCACTTTATTAAACTGTAAAGTTCATTACATAATTTCAAACCCGGGTGATTAAGATTCTATGTGGTTAATAAATTTAGTGGGTAGTGGAAGATTTAGTGGGTAGATGCGATCCCGACTGGGTCGGGAGCAGTGAAGGGTAAAGGGGGGCGAAACGCAATTGACCGATCGCTAACGCTGACAGATCGCTGCGCTGACAGTGAACAGGAATCCCGTCCCAACCCGGTTGGGATTGTCGGGACTAGAACTACGCACAAAGAACTAAGAA
>JACSRR010000358.1 GCA_014879635.1 Ignavibacteriaceae bacterium
AATTTTTAACGATAAATCTTTTGATTGAAAACAAAATAACTTAAATTAAACTACACTTGAAGAATAAATTTTTATGAATCTATATACTACAAAATTTTTCACATATAAAAACAACTCCTTATACTGTGAAGAAATTGAGCTAAATAAATTAACCAAAGAGTATGGCACACCGGTTTATGTTTATTCAAAAAACTCGATAATTGAAAATTACAACCGGTTTGTAAAAGCATTTGAAGGGCTAAATTTTAGAGTTTTCTATGCTGCAAAGTCAAATTACAATCTAAATGTTATTAGAATATTAAATAAACTTGGTAGCGGGATTGATGTTAATTCGCAAGGGGAATTTTTCAGGGCAAAAAAAGCCGGCGTAGCGGATAAAGATTTAATTTTTACCGGTGTTGGCAAAACTCTTGACGAAATAAAATTAGCTGTTAGCAGCAATGTTTTAATGATTAAAGCAGAATCGCTTAGTGAGGTAATTAAAATAAACAGGGAAGCAGGCAAGATAGGCAAAATAGCACCGGTGGCTTTAAGAATAAATCCCGAAGTTGACGCTCAAACCCATCCCCATATTACTACAGCAGTTAGCGGCAGTAAATTCGGTATTACTTTTTCTGAAGCTTTGGTTATTTACGGAAACGCTTCTAAATATCCGCATATAAATTTTTGCGGTATTGATATTCATATCGGCTCACAAATTACTACCCCCGACCCATTTATTACAGCCGTTTCAGTGATGAAAGATTTTCTACTTAAAGTATTGCAACTTGGTATTAAAATCGAGCATTTTGATATAGGTGGAGGGTTCGGAATAGAATACAAGCCGGAAGATAATTCCAAATTTGAAGAAATAGCCGCTTTACTTGTTCCACTGTTAAAATCCTTAGATTGTGAAATAATATTTGAGCCCGGTAGATTTATTACCGCAAATGCAGGAGTGTTGCTCTCCGAAATAATTTACAGGAAACGGAGCGGCGATAAAGAAATTATTATGTTAGATGCAGGTACAACCGAGCTTATCAGACCCGCTTTCTACGGCAGTTATCATCATATCCAACCACTAAATTTAGACGAATCGCAGCCGGATATTGTTGTTGATATTACAGGTCCTATATGTGAAAGTAGCGATTATTTTGCTAAAGAACGCACAATTCAAAGTACAATTGAAGAAGAAACACTCGCAATTATGTGCGCCGGCTCTTACGCCTCTGTAATGTCGTCTAACTATAACGGTAGAAGAAGACCGCCCGAAATTATAATCGATAAAAATAAAGTTTATGTTTCAAGAAGCCGTGAAACTTTTGAACATTTGCTATATGACGAAAAGATCATAAAGGAATTATAGAATTGAAACGCTCTGATTTTATTAAGTCAGTTTCACTATTAACTGTTGCGGCTGCTGCCGGTAAGAGTTTTGCTATAAGTGAAAATAATACTGAAGAGAAAGTCATTTTCCCTCCTGCATTAAAAATTGGTGACACAATTGGAATAATTTCACCCGCAGGGGTTTTAAAAGAGGGGCAGAGCGAAAAATCTATTAAAAACCTTGAAGATTTAGGATTTATTGTTGTTCAGGGCGAAAATGTAAATTCAGTAAACGGCTATTTTGCCGGCTCTGATAAAGACCGGGCAAATGATGTTAATAAAATGTTCGCAAATTCTGATGTTAAGGGGATTTTTTGTACAAGAGGCGGATATGGTGCAGTTAGAATTCTCGATTTTTTAGACTACCAAACAATTAAGAAAAATCCGAAAGTATTGGTCGGTTATAGCGATATCACTTCCCTTCAATACGGAATATTCAAAGAAACGGGATTAGTAACTTTTCACGGACCGGTAGGTATATCCACTTTTAACGAATTTTCGGTGAATGCTTTAAACGGCGTTGTTATAAATAATGGTGAAGATTTTTTGATTAAGGCTGATCTATCTCAGGCAGATGACCCGGAATTTGAAGCATATACTGTTGTACCCGGAAAAGCCGAAGGCAGGTTAGTTGGCGGAAACTTATCTGTGGTTGCTTCTCTAATAGGCACAAAACACGATATTAATTATAAGAATAAGATAGTTTACCTTGAAGAAATTGGCGAAGAGCCTTACAGCATTGATAGAATGCTAACGCAAATGTTATATTCGGGAAAATTTGAAGAAGCTAACGGGGTTGCTCTCGGTATATTCAAAGATTCTACTCCCGACGAAAAAAAATCGGGAATTTCAAACTCTTTTACTCTTAAAGAGGTTATTCTTGACAGGCTGTCTAATTTGAAGATTCCTGTTTATTACGGATTCTCTTTCGGACACATTTTAAACAAATATACTGTTCCGTTTGGAGTAAAAGCAGAACTTAATGCTTCTGAAGGGTATCTAAAGTTACTTGAAAGAGCTGTTATTTAAAAAGGAGAAATAATGAAAAAATTGATGTTATTAGCTGCAGTTGTAGTATTATTTTTTAGTTCGCAAGGTTGTCTTGTAGTACAAAAAATGAAATTTGAGATTGATTTAAGAAATGATACTGCGGGTGTGGCTACTGCTTATGCTTACGGAATTGCATCTGATGCAATTGGAAACAAGGAGTATGATGATGATGTTTACCTTCTTTCTGATATGTTAACGGGAACGGGCTTTTTAGAATATATGGAAAATTTTGGCAGGAAAGTTATTTTCCGCGAGTTAACCGTTGATAATAATTTGCTTAACGGTAAGGTGGTTTTTACATTTGATAATATTGTGAATGTTGAAAATATTATCTTTGACGGTGACTATTATTACCTAACTTTACCGCCCTCAGAAGTTTTTGGAGAAACCAACGGGCTTTTAATTCAGGAGGAAGATTATCAAAGGGTAATTTGGGGTAAAGAAGTTGAAAAAATTGAATTTGAACTTCTTAATACTTCGCCGGCTAAACTTAAAGATATGATTCCGGAGATGGAAAAGGTTATTAAATCGCAAAAAAAGTAATTTGAAATTTGTTCAGATAGTTTTCCCGTTTAGTTTAGAGGGTTCTTTCACTTATTCGGTTCCTCAAAGTTTGCTTTATGAGATTGAAGAAGGAAAAAGAGCCCTCGCTCCTTTGGGGCAGAGACTTCTTACCGGCTATATTACCGGAGTTTCTGACTCATCTGATAATCTTGACCTCTCTAAAATTAAACATATCGTTAAATTAATAGACGAAAAACCCCTCTTCTCTCCCGGTAAATTGAAGTTCTACAGCTGGTTAGCTGAGTATTATATGAGTTCTCTCGGTGAAGCTTTAAGACTTGCCGACCCATTCGGTAAATCGATAAAGTCTGAAAGAATTATCCGCTCTGACCCTGAAATTGCTGCCTCATTTTATTTTGCCGAAAAAAATAAAAACACTGTTCGTGCAAAGATTCTACAAATATTATCCGAAAAACCTAAAATTAGTCTTAAAGCCATTCAAAAATCTTTAGGTAAAAAAAATCTCTACAAAGAAATAAACACCCTGAAAGAAGAAGGAGTAATTTCGGATGATAACGAATTAAATAAAGAGAAAAAAGCGAAAGTTCTGAAGTTTGTTAAATTGAACATTTCATCGTCAGAAGTTTACAATCTTATTCCGGAGTTAGAAAGGCGTTCGCCAAAACAGGTAGAATTTTTAATAAAAATTTCTTCTCTCAAAGATAAAGAGATACAATTAGGGAAAATAAGCGAAATTACCGGCGTTGGTATTTCGTCAATTGAAAGCCTTCAGAAAAAAGGGATAGTAACTATTTTCGAAAAAACGATTGAGCGAAGATATTCGGGCAATTATGCAGAATCAGCCGGCAATTTCACACTTACAAAACATCAACAAATTGCAATTGAGACAGTCGAAAAAACTCTATTTCAAAACATATTTAAACCGTTTTTGCTGTTTGGTGTAACGGGTAGCGGAAAAACCCAGGTTTACATTGAATTGATAAAAAAAGTGGTTGAAAAAGGCGGAAATGTAATTCTTCTTGTACCTGAAATTTCGCTAACGCCACAAATGACTGCCCGTTTAATTTCAAATTTTGGCGAAGATGTGGCATTAATTCACAGTCGTGTACCTCCGGGTGAAAGGTATGACGCATGGGTTAAAATTTCGGAAGGCAGAGCAAAAGTAGTTACGGGTCCGCGTTCTGCACTATTTGCACCTTTTGATAAAATTGATTTAATAATTGTTGATGAAGAGCATGATTCAAGTTACAAATCGACCGATTTAAGTCCCAGATACCAAGCCCGTGATGCAGCAGTTTATCTTGCCAGTCTTTCTAAATGCCCGGTTTTATTAGGCTCGGCAACACCTTCGGTAGAATCAACTTACAATGCGAGAACCGGAAAATATGAGTTACTTGAGTTACCTTTTAGAGTTGATAATGCTCAATTGCCCGATATTAATTTTATCGATTTAACTCAAGCAGCTAAAGTAAACGGTGTTGAAAGCGTATTTGCAAAAGAAACCCTCTCAAAAATTGACGAGAGAATCAAAAAAAATGAGGGAGTAATTATTTTGCAAAACAGACGCGGTTTTGCTACACAACTATACTGTGTTGAGTGCGGTACGCTTGAAATGTGTGATAATTGTTCAGTTTCAATGGTTTACCATATTAACGGCAATTATTTGATGTGCCATTATTGCAGTACAAAGAAAGATAAACCTAAATTGTGCAGTAGTTGCGGATCAGAACATTTAGTACTTTTTGGTACAGGTACAGAAAGAGTTGAAGACGAATTAGTTTCACATTTCCCGGATGCTGTTATTGAAAGAATTGATTCCGATTCCATTTCGGAGAAAGGAAAATTGGGTACTATCTTAAATGATTTCAGAGACGGGAAAATTGATATTTTAACCGGCACTCAAATGGTTTCAAAGGGGCTCGATTTCCCGAGAGTTACTTTAGTAGGAGTTGTTTCTGCTGAGGCTACTCTTTGGATTCCCGATTTCAGAGCCGACGAAAAAACTTTCCAACTTTTAACCCAAGTCTCGGGGCGTGCAGGCAGAAGTTCTTTAAAAGGGGAAGTTCTAATTCAAACTAAAGATAAATCTCACTATGTTCTAAAAATGGTTCTTAATTCTGATTATGAAGGTTTTTACATGAGAGAAATTAAGAACAGGCAATTCAGACAGTACCCGCCGTTTGCAAATTTGCTTTTGATTGAAATGAAAGATTTATCCGAAGAGAAAGCCCGTGAATCTATAATCGCTTTTTACAAAGAGCTTAATTTGTACCGTAAGTACATAAATATTTCCGCACCGGCTCAAGCAGTGATTTATAAATTACGAAACGAATACCGTTACCAAATTGTAATAAAAAGTTTAAGAACCAACGACCCCACAGGATCAACACTCAGAAAAGCCGTTAGAACTGCTTATTCTTCCTATCTTAAATCTGCAAAATATAAAGAGGTTCGTACATTGTTTGATTTTAATCCTTACAGTGTTGTGTAATCTTCTCGAAATAAAAAAATCGTTAATTCTTATGTTAATTTGGAAAGGCTTGTGTGATTATTCGGTTGAAAAAATTATATGCCGTGTGAGAGTATTCTTAGTGATTAGATTCTAATGCAGTCAACTTAAGAAAAATCAATTAATAAATATAAAATCTGATCTGAACCCCTTCACCTGACCCGGTCGGGAATGAGCGAAGTTGCAATGACCGGGCAGTAAATTATTTTTAAAATTTATATCAATTTGGATGAATTAACATGCGACACCCTGCAGGGTCGAATTACACAGATTATTATGGTTTCTACAAACATTTGACGCCTTCAGCCCCTAATTTGATTTCAAATTGACTATTTG
>JACSRR010000359.1 GCA_014879635.1 Ignavibacteriaceae bacterium
AAAAGTTTAGCAATTTAACTAAAGTACCGATACAGGAAATTTAAACAAGAAAATTATTGCCACCGAAAATCAGGTGAACCCTTATTGGGGCTTAATAGGTATTCCGGTGACAAAAAATAACTTAACTACACAGGTAAAGGAGTTCTTTGTGCTTCGTTATTAGTTTTAATTTTCTACCCACTATCTTTTTGTAACAACACAAAGGTTCACCCCAACAAAATTATCAACTTCTTTTCTCTTCTACCCTTAACTCCCGGTACGGTCGGGATTGAGCGGCATAGAAATGACCACACTGTAAATTATTTTTAATATTCATATCAATTTGAATAAATTTAACATCAGACCACCTCCGGCGTCAGAAAATCACTAACTCTGTGTGCTCTTCATGTTTACAAATCTTGTAACTTGCGACCATCTCAGGTGTCATAATTGAATTTGGTATTTCCCCACAAACTTTAAACAAAAAAGGGGCTATCTAATTAAAGACAGCCCCTTAATTTACAAATCAATAATTTACATTCCTTTAACAGAAATATCTATACTATTTCCGTACCCTCTAACATCGGGATAATACATCAATGACGCTTCAGCCGGCATTACGGAAAATTGCCCGTGATGTACAGCTTTTAAGACATAACTGAACTCCATATATTCTTGTGAATATGTTACAAAAAAGCTAATTCTATTATCGCGGAATTCTTTATCTGCATAGAACCAACGCCATCCTTTGTACACATAACTGTTATAGTATGATTCGTCTTGAATAATATAGTTATCTTCTTTAACTGCTTCAAAGCCTGAAGGGAACATATCCTCTAACATCATGAAGTCGAGATTTTGGCTCTTTGATCTAACCTTCAACTTTACGAATACTAAATCACCCTCATCAAATTCAGTTGTAGGGACCTTTCTATAATGTCTTCCCTGCGGAGTTTGAACTTCAATTAATTTATAATACTCTTTAACAACCTCAAACCCTGTAGAAGTTAAATCTTCGATATTTTTTGTGTAATAGTTAGCATTACCGGCAAAATAAACATTTCCCGATCCGTTTTTAACTATTTTAAGCGTGTTTGACCCTGTCTTTAATTCAACACCGGGAATATCTTTTAAATTAATTGTTTCTACAGTAGAATAAATACTGTTCTTATCAAAAGATTTTGTCAGTATTTTACTTCCGTTTAAGAATACATCAACTGTATAATCGGCTTCTAATTCTTTAGTCATTTTCAGATAATCAGTTAAGGCGAAAATTACCATAGCTGTTTGTTGAGTAGAATACCATGAGAATCCTTTCTGTTGATTTAACAACCAGTTTACCGATTTATAAATAAGTTCTGATTCCGGTTTTGCCTCAATTAAAAATTTAAGTACATTTGCAGTATTTTGTACTCTATCGTATCTCCATGAGTAATAATATTCAGCCGCTCCCCAGTAAGCCGCATTCTCTGTTTGAATTACCGATTTTTCTAACTTTGAGATAACTGCCTTTAAATAATTTGTATTGTTAGTGCCATAAAATACTTTGCCTAAGTAACCTAAAGCATAAGGATCAATTTCGCTATCTAATACTTCGGCAACAAATTGATTATATCCCTTTAAGTATTCTATTTCTTCACCTTGAGTCATATATAACACATAAAGAATAAACGAACGGGTAGTTAAATCGATAGTTTTATCATAAAACGCTCTTTCAATAAATTTAATACCTCTGTTAAGAACGCTTTCATTAACATCATAACCGCCTTGCTTAGCCAATAAAAGACCGTGCATTACATAAGCCGAAATGTAGGCATTACCTTGGTCATTTTGCCACCAACCCCAACCACCTGAAGAATTTTGGAAGTCATAAAGCCTTTTGAGCCCTTTACTAATCACATCAGGTAATTTTTCTATACTTTCAGATTTCAGCGGTATATTTAGCTCCTTAAATGTATTTGAAACAATTATTGCAGGCAAAAATCTGCTCATTGTTTGTTCAACACATCCGTAAGGATATTGGATTAAATCATCTAGCGATTTCAATATATTTCCCGCTATTGTAGAATTAACGCTGAAACTGAAATTAATTGAAGCTTCGTTAACTCCTGCCGGAACAATGATATCTTTTTCAATTATATTGTTATCCTTTGTGAGGTTAACATTTACGAAATTATGTAATTGTACTCCTTTAGGAAGAACAGGCACCTTAATTTCAACTGCGTCAGATTCGGTGTTTGTAAGAGCATGGGCGTAAATTTTTGATTGCTCACCATTATACTTAACTTTAACATTATAGGTTACTACAGCTTCGGCATTTGCAGCTAATTCAAACCTTATTTCATTTTCCGAAACCTTTGTGTATTTAACATCGGTAGAGAACGAAGAGATTTCTAAGCCTTCACCGTTAAACTTGAGACTAACTGTTTTTGTGCCGTCAAGATAATTGTGAACTATTGCAGGTACCGAAATAATATCACCTTCCCTGAAGAAGCGAGGATTCTCAACTCTTAAGATCAACTCTTTTCTTGCAATCACTTTATTTGATGCTTGCCCAATCTTTGTATCAATAGTTGCAGCTTTAACGGTTGAACGCCATGTAGTAAGATTATCGGGCAGCGTAAATTCAATTACTGCAATGCCGTCACCTCCTGTTTTGCCGTTTGCTTGCCAAAAAGCGGCATCCAAGAAATCTTTTCTAATTTCAGGTTCAACAAAATCATCTGCTTCGCCTTTTCCTCTTTCTTGAGAATTATCCATTTTCATAGATTTTGTCATAGAAGGTGCAGCTTCGTTCATCACACTCATATCGGCAGATTCTGCAACGGCTCCTGACCTATAATAAATGCCGCCGTCATTTTCGTTCTGAAGTTCTCTTACCGCTTTTAGGTTAATTTTTTCGAAAACTTCGGAATTTGCGTTAATTTTCACTTCCTTGTACAATATAAAACCGTACCCATCTACATTAAGAAGAATATCGTACAAGCCTTCGGGAAGATTTGAAATTTCGATATTGCCTGAAGAATCAAATTTACCGGGATATAATTTATAACCATCCGTAAGCACTAATGAGAGAGATGCGGCATAATAATTTGATGAATCTAAATTAATAATTTTACCGGTAAAATTCCCTTTTGGTTTTCTATTGTAATCGGCTTCATCATAAACACCCATTTTGATGTCATATTTATTTGCCTTTCTACTCATAGAATTTGAAGAGATATATTCATACGATGAATTGGTATAAATGTAATACCCAAAATTGGAATAGAAGAACTTTGTGATATCAGGCGTTTCATCGGGGGCAATTGCATAAATACTCTCATCTATTGTTCCGAATGAAAAATCAACACCTTCAACAGGTTTCCCGTTTTTATCGGTAACTTTTACAGTGTAGCGGGCAAGTTCACCCGGTTTCATAATATTACCGGCAGGGATAATTTCAACATTTAAGAATCTTTCATCGGGTATAACCCCAACTAACTTCTTACCTTGATAAATAACGCCGTTTTTAACAGCCGTTGCTTCAAATTCAACCGCGGGAATGTAATCGCTTTTCACAACTTCTGTATATTCATATACTCTACCTTTAACATAGATCAGCTTATAAGAGATTATCGAATTTTTCTGGGTTGTAAGCAAAACGGTCATATCCTCAACGGGTAATAAAATTATAGCCGTGAGAGTATCGCCGGGGTTATAAACTCCCTTATCGAAATTAATCTCGATATTTGTTTGTCTGTTTGAAGTGTAATAATCTGCACCGGTTACATAGAAATTTCCCGAAGATGAAATTTTATTCCCCTTCTGGTCAGTAGAGGTTGCAATAAATTTGTAATATCCTGCCTCTTCAGGGATAAAAGTGAAAGCTGCATCGCCCAATTTATCGCTATTGTCTGATTTCCTGTAAACTGTTTCTTCGTAAGTTTCACGGGTTGTTGAGTTAACTTTGTTGATAATTAAATCAATTTTGGTTGAAACGGGATTTTGGTCATAATCGTTTGATTTAACCTTTATAGTAACAGGAACGCCCGGTTTAACGAAGTAAACCGAAGTATAAGCAGTTAAATTAAACGCACCTCTTGAAACTATTACAGTTGATGAAGAGGTTACCGAATAACCGCTTGCATCTGTTATTTCGGCTTCAATTGTGTAATTATAGTCTGTTTCTTCTTTTAACGGGAGACTAACATCAGTAGAAAAAGTGCCGTCGGAATTTAAATTTCCGTTTACCGAACCGATAAATTCCCTGCTACCTCTGCCGTAATATCCATAACCACCGTCATAAAAATTAGAGTAATACCATCCATAATCTTGATAATACCACCATGGTATATATCTAACCGAACGGTAAATATTTACTCTAACTTTACCTGAGGTAACCGGCGAACCAAAATAATAGTCTGCTTTAATATTTGCGGTGATATTATCTCCGAATACAAAGCTCTTTTTCCCTGTATTAACCGAGACTTCATACTCGGGTTTTCTATACTCGTCAATTTTAAATGAGCCGTAAAAACTTTCGTTACCGTTTCTGACTTCAATAGAATAAGAACCGGTAGGTGCACCCTCAACAGTTTTATAGGTGAAAGAAAAGGTACCGTTTTCGTCAGTTTTTATTGGTTCATTTGCAACTTCTTTATAATTTCTATCTCTTATAACTAAAGTGTAGGTATTATTTTTAACAGGGTAATATTTGTTGCCGGTAAAAGTTCTTAAAATTCCTTTAATGTGAACTGCTGCACCGGGTCTATAAACAGGTTGATTTGTATAAATATAGCCTAAAGATTCCCCTTTTGCACCACCGAAGTAAAAATAGGGGTCAGAGTAAACAAATTCACCGTCAATTTCAGCAATGATCAACATTTTACCGTCGTTTTTTAGCTCATTACCTTTAAGAATATTTATTCCGTCACGAGAGGAAGGAAATTTATTTATTAATTCATTCCCGGAAAAAAAAGAATAATTACCTTCGGTAAAAATTTCACCGGTTATTCTATCGGCAGTATAAATCAGCATATTTTCTTTGCCCTGCTTCATAATCATAACCTTATTAGTTACGATAAAAGGAACATAAGCAACATTCTTTTCACTTACTGCCTGCATAACATAAATTCCGGGCTCAGAGAAAGATCCGGTATTGATTTTTGACTCGGTGTAATAACTTGATTGACTAAGAACTGTTTCAAAATCTTTGACAGGTACGGCAAATTTTAATAAAGTGGAGCTGTTGGATGTCCAAATATCAAAATAATAATTGTCAGGCTGGTTCTTTGATTCTTTGATAAACTCGAAAGGGTTAGTGATTTTAAGAATTCTCACCGTAACCTTTTCGGATTTGCCATAAAGGTAATAATTAATATTTACTTCTTGGCCTGGGGAATAAACCGTATTGTTGCTTAAATAAAACTTATTGTTTTCGAACATATCCTGAAACCTAAAATTTACTGCCACTACGGGTAATAATATTATAAGCACCAATGCCGTTGTCTTTAATCGGCTAAACATTTTAATCTCCGTGTTTTTTTAATTTTATACAACCGGTAAATAAAAAAGTGCCTAAAAACTTTATAAATTGTGATTAATATTACGAAATAACAGGTTAATAAAAAATAATTTTGCCACATCAAATTTTTTGGCTCACCTGATTTTACAATAGTACAAAATGTTTGTGTTTAGGAGTTCTATCTTGACCCGGTCAAGCTAACTGTTCACTCGTCAACTGTGGGCTTTTGCGACGGTCCCAACCTATCAGGATTACCCTTTACTCCCGATTCTTGTCGGGATTACCCTTTACT
>JACSRR010000154.1 GCA_014879635.1 Ignavibacteriaceae bacterium
GAAAGGAAATATACTGTATGTGATCCAATGTATCCGGTACCGCCGGTAATGAGTAGTTTCATGAAGGGGGAGTTACTGAGTTAAAATTTTTTTAAATATATTATAATCAGGTTTAATTTTTATTGACATTTTTTGCAAGTTTTTAAGTTTTTCAAGTTCTATTGGGAGTTTAATTTCAGACTGTGGGATTAACTCTTCAATAACATTAAAAAACTTTCCATAGTGCGCCGTTGATAAAATAATATTGGAAAAGTTCTCTTTATTATCTAAGTTTAGATAAGCCAAAAAACCAATTGCTGTGTGTGGATCAATTATGAAACCATACTTTTCATAAAAGCAAATAATTGCTTCTTTGGTGTCGGCGTCATTATAAGTAAAACTTAATATTGAATTTTTTAATGTAGTTATTTCACCTGAAAATAAGTCATAAATACGATAAAAATTGCTCGGATTTCCCACATCCATTGCGTTTGAAATCGTTTTTATAGTTGATGTGGGATTAAAATTACCTGTATCGATAAAATCCTTAAAAACTTTATTACTATTAAGTGCCGCGATAAATTTATTAACGGGAAGCCCCATAAATTTTGCAAAAAGACCCGAAGTTAAATTGCCTAAATTTCCACTCGGAACTATAAAATTTACCGGTAATGCTTCCGTAATTTGACTGAATGCTTCAAAATAATACAAACTTTGAGGTAATAAACGCGCAATATTTATGGAATTGGCAGAAGTTATATTGATTTTTTCTCTTAAATCCTTATCTGAGAAAGAGCTTTTAACCAACAATTGACAATCATCAAATGTACCCTCTATTTCTAAAGCAGTTACATTGCCACCTAAAGTTGTGAGCTGTTTTTCTTGCAGTTCGCTTACCATACCCGAAGGATAGAGTAAAACAACATTAATGTTAGGTTTATTCCAAAATGCGTTTGCGACGGCACTCCCCGTATCACCGGAAGTTGCAACTAGAATTGTGCAATTAGTATCTTCTTGTACCAGATAATGTGAAAGAATTCCGGCTAAAAACCTGGCACCAAAATCTTTAAAAGCAAGCGTTGGACCTTTATATAACTCTAATATATTTAAGTTGTCATTAAACTTTTGAACCGAAGCCGGAAAATTAAAACAGTCATAACAAATTTTTTCAAAGTCTGATTGAAGAATTTCAGATGTGTAAGGATAAAGTATTTTAGCCGCTTTCTGCCACAACGGTAACTTAAAAATATCATTTAACTGATTTGAAAAGTCAATGATTCTTTCCGGCATGTACAAACCGCCATCTTGAGCTAATCCATTAAAAATGGCTTCTCTAAAACTTACCAAACTTTTTCTATTATTTGTACTATAGTATTTCATTCAGAATACACAACCGTAGCACCGGTTTGATTTATTTTTGAAATGTAGTATTGTGACTCAATTTCAGCCTTAATCCATAGATTTTTTATGTTTTCTGCAATCTTGATAACATTATCCTCTCCGTCAAAAAGGCAAAAGATTGATGGACCTGAGCCGGAAATATTAACACCTAAAGCACCGGATTCTAAAGCATACTTTTTTATTTCCCAATAATTTGGGATCAAACTTGCTCGCTTTGGTTCAGCAATATAGTCGTTAATTGACCCCCTGATCAATTCTGATTTCTTTGATACTAAGCCTGTAATTAACCTGCCTAATGAACCGGTTTGTGAAATGACATCCGCAATTTTAATTTCTTTATCCAATAAACCTCTTGCAAATGAAGTGTTTATTTGAATATTTGGATGAATAACTAAACATGTTAATTCTTCAGGATAATCAAGCGACAAAAATTCAAATTTAGTTGTGTTATAGATTAATGTAAAACCACCGAAAAGTGAAGGTATTACATTGTCACCATGCATTGCACCGGATGCAACTTCTTCTCCCTTCAATGCATACTTCAATAATTCACTTTTATCAAGAGGGTATTCTAAAACACCATTTAATGCCACCACGGCTGCAACGCTACTGGCTGCACTTGAACCCATTCCGCTTCCGAGAGCCATCCCCTTTATTATTTCAATCTCTACCCCAAAATCTGCGTTAATTTCCTGCATCATAGATAAAATTGACATACCCGCAGTATTTTTTTCAATCTCATAAGGAAGTTTATCAGTACCCGTAATTTTACTTATCAAAGCTCCTTTTTGCTCAGTCACCTTAATCTTAACTCTATCACCGATTCCGTTAATTGCAAAACCTAAAATATCGAATCCGCAACCTACATTTGCAACGGTTGCAGGAGCAAAAGCTTCAACAATTTTTTTCACTGCCTTCATTCTTAAATCAGTCCCTTTTCATGCATTAATTCTGCACAAAGAATCGAACCGCCCGCAGCCCCTCTTATTGTATTATGAGAAATAATAACAAATTTATAATCAAACAAAGAGCAATCTCTTAACCTTCCGATACTAACAGCCATACCTTTATCAATACTTCGTTGAAGTTTTGGTTGAGGAAGGTCATCCTCCTCAAAGTACCTTGTAGGTATCTCAGGAGCAAATGGTAGATTTAATTGTTGGGGTAGCGACCTAAAACTTTTCCAAGATTCAATTAATTCATGTTTAGATGGCTTATTTTTAAATTTTACTTGAACAACCTCCAAATGGCCATCAAGTACATGTACCCTATTGCATTGTGCACTAATATTCATTTTCGAATTAACAACCATACCATTGTCAATTTTGCCCAAAATTTTGAGAGGTTCAGTCTCTAATTTCTCTTCTTCTCCCGAAATAAATGGAATAACATTGTCAAGAATTGACATTGAAGGCACACCCGGAAATCCTGCCCCTGATATTGCTTGCATAGTAACAACATTAACCGATTCAATTTCAAACTTTTCTAATGGTTTTAAGGAAAGAACTAATCCGATAGTTGAACAGTTTGGATTTGTAACAATTGAACCCTCATATTTTTGAGACTTTAAAAGCTCAAGGTGCTCATAGTTTACTTCAGGTATTAAAAGAGGCACATCCTCATCCCACCTATGATTCTTTGAGTTTGAAATAACATGATATCCCTTTGTTGCAAATTCACTTTCTATTTCTCCTGCAATCGAAGAATCAAGAGCCGAAAAAACCACTTGACTCTCTAAATCTGGAGTGCATTTTTTAATAGTTAAACTGCCGGCTATTTTGTTAAGTGGAGTGCTTTGAATCCATTTAACTTTTTCGGAGTACTTTTTCCCTGCTGATTGCTCAGAGGCACACACTTCATTTAACTCAAAATAAGGGTGATTTTCTAGTAACTCGATAAATTTCTGCCCTACACTGCCGGTAGCACCTAATATTCCAACTTTGATCTTGTTCTTCATATTTATAATTGTTCTTTAATTAATGATACTATATCTGAAAACACTCCGCTCGCCGTCAAATCAACTCCCGCACCATAACCCGTGATAACAAGCGGTGAATTATTATATAAATTTGAATAGAGGGAAACCGAATTATTGTTTTCATCTACATTAAAAAATTCATTATCGCTATCCACATTCTCTATTTTAACGGATAACACATGGTTTGAGTATTCAGCTATATATTTTAATTTTTTACCGTTTTGACGGGCTTCGAAACTCATTTTGTCAATATCTTTAAATCCGTTCTTTGAATTTTGATCTAAGAAATTTTCGATGTAAATATCTTCCATCTCACCTTTATACCCGCACTCACGAGCAAGAATTAATATCTTTCTTGCAACATCAACTCCCGACAAATCAATTTTCGGATCCGGTTCAGTTAAACCAAGAGTAACCGCTTCTTTCAGAGCCACTTCAAAAGAAACTCCTGCATTTACTTTTGTCAAAATATAATTAATTGAGCCAGAAAGTACCCCTCTAATTTTTCTTACCTTGTCACCGTTCCTAACCAAATTTTGTATTGTTTCTATAATCGGAAGTGCCGAACCTACATTTGTTTCATATTTGAAGAATAACTTTTTTTCCTTAAGTAATTGTCTTATCTCAAAGTATTTTTCTAAAGATTTTGTGTTAGCCGCTTTATTTGCCGAAACTATATTAGCCCCGCTTTTTATTATTTCCTGATATTTATCAGCTATAACATCGCTATCGGAGGTATCAACAAATATTTTAAAAGGGTAAATATCATTCTTGATGTGCGTAATTACTTGATCGATATTTAACGGTTGGTTATCTTTTTCAAGCAGATTTGCAAATTCGACTAAATTAATACCCTCATCATTAATTATCATTTTTTTGGAATTAAATATACTTGACACACTTACTAATTTGTTGATTGTTTCATTGTTTAGGAGTAAATTAATTACTTTTGAACCAATTTTTCCCGGACCAGCTAAATAAAGTCTGACTTTTCTATTGTTAAAAAATTGAATATGAAGGGAATTTATTGCCTCGTTTACCCTGCTTCTTTCAACAAGTAATGATATATTTAATTCTGACGAGCCTTGCGCAATGGCTGAAATATTTATTCCTCTTCTGCCGAGAACATTGAATATATTACCACTTATTCCCGGTTTATGTCTCATGCTTTCCCCTACAACGGCAATTATCGAAAGGTTATCGTCAAAACTAATACCTTCAATTTCCCCGTGTTGAATTTCGGAGTTAAATTCTTTCTTTAATGATTCTATTGCTTTGATTAAATCAACCGGATTAATTGCAAAACAAATTGAATGTTCTGAAGAAGCCTGTGAAATTAGTACCACATTAATATTTAATCTTGCTAAGGTTGAAAACAACCTGCCCGCAAAGCCAACCACACCAACCATACCGGCACCTTCTATTCGAATTAAACTAATATTTTCTATACAGGCAATACCGGTGATAAATCTTCCCGAATTCACAATTTTAGACGAAATTAAAGAACCCGGTGCCATAGGATTAAATGTATTTTTTATTCGGATAGGAATCTTTTTTTCTTGGGCGGGTTGTAAAGTTGGAGCATAGATAACCTTTGCACCAAAGTAAGATAATTCCATTGTTTCAGAATAAGTCAGTTCTTTAATTATTTGTGCACTTTTTACTTTTTTGGGATCTGTAGTAAGAACACCGTCAACATCAGTCCAAATTTCAATTTCCTTTACATTAAGTGCTGCCCCAAAAATAGATGCAGTAAAATCTGACCCCCCTCTTCCTAATGTTGTAGTTTCATCAGTTAAAGTTGACCCGGTAAATCCTGTAATTATTTGCAACTCATTATTATTTATAAAAAAATCATTGATGTTTTTATAGGTAATCTCTTTTAAAACCCGTGCATTAGTAAAATTATCATCAGTTTTAACTAAACTCCGGGCATCCAAATATTGTGCTTTTACTTCTCTATCTTGAAGTGCGCCTGTAATTGTTGTGCAAGAAAGCCTTTCACCGATACTCTGAACATAATCTAATGACTTTAATGAGAGTTCCTTTAGTAAATAAACACCATCTAATATTTCTTTTAATTCGTTCAGTATAATTTGAATACTTTCAATTACCTCGGTAAGAAGATTTTTATTCTGTATGACCTCTTTTGCATATAAAAAGTGCAATTCACAAATTTCACCATAAAGAGTTAAGTATTTAATATCTCTTACTTTTGCCAAATTTGCAGTTTTAATCAGTTTATCTGTAATGCCCGAATATGCCGAAAATACAACTCCCAATAAACCTTCGTTTGATTTAGATTTAACAATAGCTACAGATTTAAGGATATTTTGTGGTGTACCTACAGAAGTACCTCCAAATTTAATTATTTTCATT
>JACSRR010000321.1 GCA_014879635.1 Ignavibacteriaceae bacterium
AGATGTGTATAAGAGACAGGTCAATATATTGTTTGGTTTGTTCAACAATAAGTTTTCCTGATACATTTGATTCTCTACTCACAAATGAGCCGCTGTAAAATCCGTAATAATTAAAAAAGAATACGGTAATTCCTTTTTGTGCAACAAAATTAAGGAATTTTGTATTAAGCCGTAAGTCGCTAAAACAATAAATAGAGTCAATATCCTCAACCGGAATAGGTCTGGCAGTAAGTTTTTGAGGTTCAAGTTCATCAATAAGTTCACCCGCAGAGTTTTCTTCAAGTTCTTCAACGGCAAATTCTTCCTCAGTATTTTCACACTCTGAAGGTTCTTCTTGTTTACCTTGAATAAAATACAGGGTGTTTGATCTTCTAACCAATTTACCGGGTGAAAAAATGTAATAGTTTTTCTTCATTTATTTGTAACCTTATTCAATATAACAGAGTTCGTAATAACTACATTTTTTACAGAATGGTTTATTGATAATTGGAGGTGTATCAATTGAATTGCAAATATCTTTAATTTCAGCAATAATAGTATTTAGTTTTTCTCTACTTTTATCTTCAAATTTCACTCTGATTCTCTTTTTTAATTTCGGATAATCTATTATTGCCGTTACACCCTCAATTCCCTTAGATTCAAGAACGAAGATGTAGTATCGTACTTGCCATATATGGAGTATTTCCATTTTGTCTGATTTTTTAATTTCATGGATTATTTTTCTTTTACCGTCGTAAAAGTCTAATGATATTGAATCAATTTTTATTTCATGTTTTTCTTTTTGATAAGTAGAGTCTGAAATATATCTACCATAAGAAACAAGATCAGAATTTTGTTCCATATTAATATGGTTTGCAAAAAGCCAAAGTTTTCTTTTGCATAAGAAATAATATGCAATATGTGTACCTGAAATATTCATTATTATAAAAAATTTGAGTCTGAGTTTTCATCAATAATTAGTGAATTAATCCCATTTTCAAAAGAATAAACACGGATATAATCTTTTAAATATAAAATTCCACTGCGTGTGAATTTACCATATAAACAGAGTTTTTTGAATGTATGACTATTTGAGTATGTGTTAAAAATAAAATTACCTTGAAGAGATTGAAGATTTTTAATTTTAGTCATTGAATCTAAAAAATCACTTTTTTTACCTACCGAAAAAGACATAAATTTCTCAAAAACTTTTTGACCGCATAGATCACCATTATCAAGCAATTCAAATTTTTTTGCAAAATCTATACCGGCATCAGAGATTAAATGAGCCGGAATTTTTAGCGGTACAAAAACCGGAACCGTTCCGCTTTTTATTATTGTCATAATTCTTGTAATTTTTAGAAAATTTAAATCTTTCAGGTGAAATTTAAAGTGGTGAAGGCTTTCATCAAAAGTAGGTAGTTGATTTTTTTCTGAAATTGTTTTAAAAACTAATTTATAAAGTGGATCAAACTGTTTATTAGTAAGCATTTCAAGATGCTCATCGGTACTAAGTGATTCTTTAAATCTTAGGTCACTTAGATACACTGCAGCTGCTTTACCTGAATTAAACAGATAGACGGGTGCTGAATGCTTTTTTGCGTTTCTATTTATTCTACCGGCAAATTGTTCGTCAAAATCTACAATTGCAATATCCTTAAAACCTATATCCATATCAATATCCACGCCGGCTTCAATAACTTGAGTAGCAACAACAAGAATATTTTCTTCCTCACTCTTTTTTATTTTAGAAATAATTTCTTTTCTTCTCGGTTCAAGAATTGTTCCGCTAATCAAATATCTCTGTGGAAATAGATCTTCAAGGTTTGAATTTTCAACTAGATTAAAAAATTGTTCGGCACCTGATTTAGTTACAAATTCAACTAAAACTTTTTGAGGGGTGTTTTGACTTCTTTTTTCAGTTGCTTTAACTACTTTTTCAAGTAAATTTTCATAAGAAAACTTGAATTTACTTTCTAATAACCGGCTACTAAATTTTACTCTGTTCATAAAGTTTGGGTTTTTGAAGTAAAAATCTTTATCCTTTACCAAATTAACGAATTGATTATTAAGTGAGTAAGAGTTGCTTAATATATCACCGATTTTTGGAAGGGTAGCGGACATTAAAATAAACCGGATATTTAATTTTTCAGCACAAAAGTCTAAAATATAACTTATTTTGTCCCACAAATCAGGAGAGTAACTTTGGAGTTCATCAATTATTACAATACTATTTGCAAGGCGGTGAAATGCATAATTACTCGATTTTTCACCTGTACAAAGGATGCTAAAAAACTTTACATGAGAAGTAATAAGTAACGGGTAGTTTAAAAAGTTACCCGCAATAAAATTAGTATATTCTGTATCATACTTTGCATCTACTTCACTACCCACTTTGTTTTCACTCTCCGGATCTTTTATTGAAGCACGGGAATGAATTTCGGCATAGTCTAATTGCAAGAGATTAAGATTTTGTTCAATAAATTCTTTAGTTTGAGTGATGAGAGAAACAAAGGGGAATACATAAAAAATTTTGTTAATAGTTGTGTCTAAATTTAAAAGTGTTGATGCTGCTATAAAAGAAAGATTTGTTTTACCCGAACCGGTAGGTGCTTCAAGGTAATATAATCTATTTTGGTGGTTTAGTTTAACTTCTTCTAAAACTTCTTTTGCCAACAAAGAACGCAAAATATTTAAATTTTTACCGGACATTTCTTCCAAGTCTTGATCTTTAGAAATTTTTTCCGGGTTTTCAAAAAGTATTTTATTGTAAGGTATGTTTTGAACTGAGTTTGTAAAATTCTCTTTAAAAACTTCATCAATCAAACCAAAATCATCAATTTTAATACCATTCATAAATTCGTTTGTAGCAAGATAATCTGAAGCGGTAAGAAGTGAAAAATTAAGTTTTGATAGAATAAAATTAACAGGCTCTTCAAAATCTAAAGCACTATTTAGACAGTCGCTAATATTCTCCTCAGCAAAAACTCCTTCAATTTCTTCAATAGAGATAATTGGAAATTTTAAGCCCGATGAGAGTTTAAGGAGGTCTTCAATTTCATCAAAGCTGATGTTTCTTAAATCCCACAAAGAGCTATGATGTTGTAAAATTGAGTAGGCGAAAAGATAAATAGCACTTAAAATTTTTGGATTATCTTGAATATTAGGGAAGAGATCAACAGCCTGATAAACCTTATTATGTATAAATATGAAGGCGCTTAAAATTGAGTGTTGAGAGCCATAAATAGTGGTAATCTCTTCTTTAAAATTTAGATTGTTCATCTTTATTTTCTGAAAAGCCGGGTTAATCTTACCAAAATCATGATAGAAAATTGCTTCAATAAAAAGATATTTTAAAAACCCGGGCAATTTTTTTTCTGTTGGGGCTATTCCTTCTGCATATTGTTCAAGTAAACTATCAATTAATGGTTCAATTTTATTAGCTTCAACAAGTTTTAAAAAATATTTAAGAACAAGCTCTGTATGCTCTTCAAGGGTTTCTACTTTATCACTATTTCTATGTGCAAAGTAAATTAATGGGTCAATGAAGGCACTCAAATTTAAAGTGCCTTCATTATATATTTCGCTAAAGGATTTCATATTTAGTTTAATTGAATATATTTAATTGAATCTCCGGTGGATATTTTACAAATGTTTTCGGGTATATAATCTTTTGAGAGAATGGCATCAGTTAAAACAAATTCCTTAATCTCATAATTTTTTAATTGAAGATTATAGTCAACCGGTAGTCTTTCAAAATAGAAAAGCGGGGAAGAGGATATCTTCTTAAACAGATTTACTTTCTGGGTAACCGTAATCTTAGAATCATCGAGTTTAATAAATAAGGAGTCTATTTTATATCCCGCTTCCGGAATTTCTAATTCTTCTATTTTATATTCGGTAAAATTATCCCACCAAAGTTGGAATTCGTTTTTACCGAGGTAGGGAAGAAATACTGCCTCATTTGATTTGAGGCTGTCATAGATCTGCTCATGAAGCGGGTTGCCGGAATTTACTTTTATATAAACCCTGTAAATGGGAGAAATTAACATTTGCTCTTTAACAATCAGATTTCCCCCTGTTTCATTGCTTGCTAAACCTGTACTATTATTGTAAGCAATTAGCGACTTTTTAAATACTGCCGTATTAACTCCAACCGGTCTTATGGCGCATTTAATGTCGTACAGTTTACGATAATATTCAGGTAAATTTATAAGATCATCTTTTTCAAGGTCACCAAATAAATTTTCTTCAGAGAAATCAGCGTGCTTTTTTTGTTTAGAGGGGGGAGATTTTTCGAAAGATTCAAATCCGCTCAGCCCGGCAATAGCACCCAGAATACCGAGTAAACCGGGCTTGTGCAGAGAATTATATGAAATTAAAATCCCGTCATTTGTATCCGGTTTTTTAATAAAACCGAAAAGAGATTTTAACTCAATCGAAATTATTTTCTCAGACATAATAATCTCCGTTTACAAAATTCCGGAAATTTTCACTTTCGGACTATTTTCAAATCCTGTTAGTTTAGTATCCGCATCATTAAAATAAATTTCTACGGATTCAACATCATCGTTAATTTTATCAATAACAGAAGCAACCTTATCAGCATTTATTAAAACTACACCGTTTTCTCTTTTTACATCAATAAGCTCGGTAAAAGAGGGAAGTACTTTCTTAGAACCTTCTTTAAGAGTTACAAAAATAGCAAATTCGTTTTCACTACCTATTTTTCTGGAAGAGTCAAGGTAGGTAACCGATTTAAGCATTGCTTCTTTAAACAGTTTAATATCATTTTCGGAAATAGTTTTAAAGTCATCCCCCAATATTTCTTTATAAATATCAAGGTTAGCAGGATTAACCGAAAAATGATAAACATAATGAGCTTCTTTAATGTTGGTTTGATTACCGATTGTTGAGTTAGCTTTTGCTTCATCTCCCGTTTCTGTGCCGGTTCTAAATGGAGATAAAATATCTTCAGTATAAATAATATTCTCAGGGAATCTATTCACCGCATGGTTTATTTGAACCGGTCCGTGTAGCGATAAATTTACACTGTTATTTTTTGATTGTTTGGCAAAAGTTGCACCAAATAATCTCACATCAATACACTGCAAAATATTTTTAAGAGTTTCTTTTTTAACATCTTTTTTATCTTTGTTTGTATTAGTTGAAATAGTGCCTATCTTTTTTTCTAAAAATTCATAAGCTTCTTCAAGGTTAAATGGTGCTATTTCACTATTAAAGCGCTTAACATAGAGTAGATAATTGCCCGGTCCCTCATGCTGTTTTCTCAAATAATCCTTGATAGCATATTTAAGTGCTTTATCTGTTGCGTAAACGGTACCGTCAGGCAGTGTTCGTGGAGCATGTGTAAAATCAGCATTGAAATTTGAATTAATTGAGCGAATAATTACGCTACCGTACATTCTTTTTGAAAAATTATTCATTATCTTCATCCTTTGTGTTTTTTTCTGATTTTTTGTAAAAAATATTATCTGCCAAGTAACCCGTGAGCATTACGGGAGTAAGTTCTTTTAATTTTGCTTCAGGTTTATAGGCTAAAACTTCAGACATTAATTTGTTAAAAGTTTTGTAATTAAAGCCAAGCGCATGTTTATACTGATTAAAAATACGAACAAGCTGGTCATTGAATGAATTAATATCAGTTTTATTAATAAACGGTATACGATTGAAGACCTTGCCAGC
>JACSRR010000361.1 GCA_014879635.1 Ignavibacteriaceae bacterium
AAATTTCGGGTCTAATTCAATACACCTGTCAAAATATCTTAGTGCCTCAACTCCGGTTTCTAAAACCGTAAGCCAATTTTGCTGCAAATATTCATAATAAGTGGAATAACCGGCAGTTAATGCCATAAAATAATTGTTCCAAATATCATTTTTGTCATCAGAATAATTTTTTTTAGCAATTTTAGCAGCTTCCGAAAGCTTAGATTCAATTAAATTCTTATTTAACGGTATTCCATAGTCAAACGATTTTACAATTTCGGTAGCAGCTTGAAACAATAATCCCGCAGGTAAACCCGGTTTCTCTTTTTGAAGCTGTGTAAAAGTTGAGGTTGCTTTTTCGTACTCAGCGGCACCTAGAAAAAATACTCCCTGTTTTATATGATCATGAACAGTTTTATCAGGGTATTCTTGAGGAAATAGATAAGTTACACAAAAAAGTAAGCTAAATAAAATTTTCAAATTCAATCCTAAATTGATTCTGCCTTCCTAATCAAGAGCGATATTAAATTTATAAATGGTGAAAGCGAAGGTGTATAATTAAAATCAATCGCTTTTAAGTCAGTAATTCTCAACTTGTTTCTTATTGCCATGCTAATTAAATCTGCATAACCCGAAACTTCGGAACTACCAATAAATGAGGCTCCTAAAACCATTTTGCTGTTTTTATCAAAAACTAATTTGCCAAAAATATTTCGTGAACCGGGCATTACTTTCACCAAATTCAAACCTCCGGAAAATACCGAAACTGCTCCCGGAAAATAATTTTTTGCCTGCAAAAGTGTTAGACCCGTTTGAGTTACAAAATGTTCAAAAAATCTGAGAGAAATATTTTTTACGAAAGGTTCAATATATGCGTTTCCACCTGCGGCATTTTCACCTGCTATATGCCCGCTTCTTTGAGCTAAAGTTGCTAAAGGGAAAAAATCAATACTTCCTGTTTGAAAGTTTTTGTATCCGGCACAATCTCCTGCTGCATAGATACCGGGGATTGAAGTTTGCATTTTTTTGCAGACTTTAAACACACCTTGATTAGTAAGCTCAAACTTTTTGGCAATCTCAGCCGGAATTAAAGGTATGAAACCTGTAGCGTTTATTACCAAAGAAGTATCAACTAACCTGCCATCTATTTTAAATTTGGTAATTAAGTTGTTTTCCGTATAAACTTTTAACTGTGAGTAGTTTGAACTATAAAACTCAATTCCAAGCTCTTTCAAAACTTCAGATATTACAGCCGATACCTCCGGTTCAGCTCCGGGAAACGGAATATTCATTTTCTCAATTAAAATTGTTCTAAATCCTAATTTCGAAAATGATTCGGCTACTTCTAAACCTGTGTACCCCGAACCAAAAATCACCACCGTTTTTTCCCTGCTAACTAACAACCAATCTTTTAGTTTATAGGCATCCGAAACGGTTTTTAATGTAAACAGATTTTGAAATTCTCCCTGTAGTTCTGTTAATTCTCTAACTTTACTGCCTGTTGCAATAACTAAAGTGTCATAATTAAGCGGGAGTTTGTTCTCATTCTCACTCTGTTTTAATTTAACTTCTTTTCGTCTAGTACAAATTCCGGTTACTTCGGTTGAGGTTAAAACTTTCACTCCCTTCTCAGTTTCGAAACTTTTTTCGTCAAAAAAGATGAGACTTTCAACTTGTTTAACTTCGCCTGTAAGTGTGTACGGAAGTTCACAAGTACCTGTAGAGATAAACTTGCCTTTTTCAATCAAAAGAACTTCAGCATTGGGATTAACCCGCTTTGCTTTAGCGGCAGCTGCTGCACCGGCAGCATTTCCTCCAATAACAATAATCCTTTTGATTAAGTGTTTAATCATTTTTGCTTGAATGACATTGTGAAAGGTACTCCCATAAATCCATATTTATTTCTGATTGATTTCTCTAAATATCTTCTGTATGAATCAGGAATATGCTCGGGATAATTTGAAAACAGGAGAAAAACAGGGTAATTTTCTCCTACCTGAGTTGAATATTTAATTTTTATCTCTCGTCCCGTTGGAGAAGCAGGAGGAGGGGTAATAGAAGTTATTTCGGAAATAAAATCGCTCAATTCATTTGTAGGAATTTGTTTTTTCCTTTCCAAGTGTACCTCTTTTGCGAGGTCAATTACCTTGTACATTCTCTGTTTAGTTAATGCCGATATAAAAATAATCGGGATATAATCTAAATTGCCCAATTTTCTTCTAATATCTTCTTCAAATTTTTTGGCAGTATTGCTGTCTTTCTCTACTAAGTCCCATTTATTAACGGCAATAATTAATCCTTTTCTTCTGCTTACGGCTTCATCAATAATTTTTTGGTCTTGATTTTCTAAACCCGCAGTAGCATCAAGCATTACAACCGAAACAGTAGAATCGGCAATTGCTTTAAGAGTTCTTACGGTTGAGTAGTATTCTATATTCTCCTTAATTTTCGATTTCTTTCTCAAACCTGCTGTATCAATAAGTATAATCTCTTCGCCATAATATTTCAGAGTTGAGTTAATACTGTCTCTGGTTGTACCCGGTACATCTGTAACAATACTTCTATCATAACCCAGAATAGCGTTTGTTAGCGATGATTTCCCTACATTTGGTCTGCCGACTAATGCAACCTTAAGCTGCAAACCTTCCGGCTCTTCAACATAAACATCTAATTTTTCTGTAATTGAGTCTAATAATTCACCGGTACCCCTTCCGTTAATAGCCGAAATGTTAAAAGGATCTCCTAACCCCAATTCATAAAACTCATTTCCGAGGCTGTCTCTTTTCTCGGAGTCAATTTTATTCACAACAACAATTACTTTTTTGCCTGAAACTCGCAACATTTGAGCCATTTGCTGATCAACCGGTATCGGTCCTGCAACTCCGTCAAGGAGAAAAATAATTGCATCCGATTCACTTATAGCAATTTCAACTTGTTCTCTGATAGCAGTTTCAAATAATTCAACCGAAGCAGGAACATAACCGCCGGTATCTATAAGTCTAAATCTTTTGTTGTTCCACTCAACTTCGCCATAATTTCTATCTCTTGTAACACCGCTCATATCATCAACAATTGCGTTTTTTTCACCCGTTAAACGGTTAAATAAAGTTGATTTGCCTACATTTGGTCTTCCGACTATAGCATATAATTTTAGGCTCATAATTTTTCCGGCTTAAAATAATCCAATATTAAGGATTAAATTTAAAGTCTTTTTTAATAAGGTCATAAACAAAATCGGCGATTACCTGACCGCCTTGAGTCGTAAAGTGAATTCCGTCATTTGCTCTTAGCAAAGAATTTACGCCATTCACAACTTTGTAAGCAGTATAATTTCCGGCTCCGTCACCTAACAAATCTAATCCGGAAACAAATATTCCGTTTGAAATCTTAGAAATTTCTTCATCGTAAATTTTACTTAAAGTTTTCATTCTTCCGTCAAAACCGGGTTCTCTCATTGGCGGCATACCTACCCAATAAACTTTTAAAGAATTATCGGTGATAATTTTTACAAATGCTGCCACTCTTTCACGGTAAATTCTGAACCATTCTTCTTTTCCGTAATAATGTGTTATACCGTTATCGGTGAATCCTTGAGCATCATTAGTTCCCATCATTACAATTATAATATCTGATTGTCTCTCATTTAATAGAGTTCTTATTTGTGCAAACCAATCAAAATAATCAGGTCGGCTTAAACCGGTTGAATGTTTAAAAAATCTTTTCGGCGCAGTAGATGAATCTCTTTCGAGTTTCTTAATCATAACCTCACCAAAACCGGGACCCATCATTGAATCACCGATGAGCAGTATTTTTGCCGGATTATCTTTCGAAAACACGATTTCTTTTTTAATTTGTATAGAATCTGCAATTCTCGTGCTGTCTGCTGTATCAATTTCCGATTGTAATAACGGACTATCCCCTCTAAAACCTGACGCTGCTTTCATTCCTGATATGTTAGAATATAACTTTTTTACCTCTTCAGCAGGGAAAGTAGTTTTGACCGCCGAGGTAACATCATATACGCTTTTTGTCACTGATAATGCTATTTCTCGCTCTTTTCCTATATCAAGACGCGAAGCCCATGTATATAATTGCGAAGAATTAAAAATCAATAATGAAAAAAGTAACGAAATAATTGCAATTACCGTTGTATTTAAATTAGTTTTTGAAGGTTCTTGAATATTCTGCATCTTGTTCTAAAATTGAAAATATATAAAAGGTGCCACACCTTCAGGTCCCATTGCACCAATAAACGAGATTAACAAACCTGCAATAGCTCCTTGTGCAATAGGGTGAAGTTGAGAAAAATAATATCTAACCGTTACTCCCCAGCTTTTAGGCGTAAAGTTTGTTGCAATTCCGAATACTATCATAAAAGCAATAAAAGGACTTAAAATGCCCGGTGTAAAGTCAAATTTTAATAATGCATTTATGAATTCGGTTGCACTTTCAAAAGAAGATGCTCTGAAAAAGATCCAAGTTAAGCAAACAAAGTGAAAAACCAAAATAAATGCGATAATTTTACCGAAAATTCCTTTCTCTTTAGTACCAAATTTCTCGGTGAACATCCTTTCTATGGCAAGCGCACCGCCGTGAAGAGCTCCCCAAAAAACAAAATTCCAGGCAGCACCGTGCCACAAACCCCCGAGTAACATAGTTATAGAAAGATTTCTGTATGTTTTCAGCTTTCCTAATCTTGAACCCCCAAGCGGTATATAAAGATAATCCCTTAACCAGGTTGAGAGCGATATGTGCCACCTTCGCCAAAATTCCTGAACAGAAAGTGACCTGTAAGGATGATCAAAGTTTTCATTAAATTGGTATCCGAACAGATATGCAATACCGATTGCAATATCACTGTATGCCGAAAAATCACAATAAATTTGAACCGCATAAGCATATAGTGCAAAGAGTACATCAATTGAAGAATACTGCATCGGAGAGGTAAAAACCGGGTCAACAATTTTTTCGGCTAAGAAATTGGCAATAACTACCTTCTTAAATAAACCGCCTATTATATGAGTTGCCGCTTTTGCTGTTTGGATCTGAGATATATCAAAACTGTTTTTTAATTGCGGAAGAAAATGTGCCGCTCTTACTATTGGTCCCGCAACTAATTGTGGGAAAAATGAAATATAGAGTAGAACATCGGAAAAAGATTTTGATGGTTCTAAATCACCTCTGTAAACATCTATGACATAACTCATAGCTTGAAAAGTGAAAAATGATATTCCTACAGGTAAAACAACTTCAAGAAACGGTATAGTTGGAGGTAAGCCAATTGATGTTAGGAGCGAGTTAAACGAATGTGTAAAAAATCCGTAATACTTAAAGAATCCCAAAACCCCTAAATTGATAATTGTTGAGATAATTATTACTTGCTTTCTACTCTGTGGGCTCCTCTCAGAATCTAACATCCTTCCGAAAATATAACTGTTTGACGAACAGAACAGGAGTAAGAGTGCAAAACGCCAATCCCAATAGGCATAGAAAAAATAGCTCGCAGCTAATAGAACAAATTTCCTTATCTCAGGGAAACGCATTGTTGCAAGACTAATGAAGAAGACTATAAAGAAAAATATTCCGAATTCGACGGTTGGAAATAGCAATTTATATACAATTTTTAAAGAATTTCAAACCTCAAATTAAGTGAATTACATCCACTCTTAAAAACACTTTTTAAATTCATTTAAATATAAAATCATCCAAAAAAGGTTTTACTCAGGTTTTA
>JACSRR010000364.1 GCA_014879635.1 Ignavibacteriaceae bacterium
AAAATTCTATAAAGATAATTCAAATCAAAGGTAGAATCGATTTACTCGATTACGAAAATTTAAATGATAAGTTGATAGAGTATATGGATTCTGGAGTTCGTAAACTGATTATTGACTGCGAAAAGCTTACATTTATAAACAGTTCAGGGCTAAGAGTACTGATTTTAAGCGTTAAAAAAATGGAAAATTTAGGCGGAAGAGTAATTTTCTGCGGTTTTAACGAAAATATTTCCAAAGTTTTTGGTATTACCGGATATCTAAGCATTTTTAATGTCTATGATAATTTAGAAGAAGCGGTTGCCGGATCTTGAATAAATTCAGATGGGTGATTTTTAGTGCCGTATTATTAATAATCACTCTTTTTTCAACAGGTATTTATTTATTCTACAGTGAAATTGATAAGGAAGAACTTAATTTTGTTCACAAGTACTTTGTCAATTCCGCTTTCAATAAATTTGAAGAGAGAATTAGTAATCTCACTCCCGATGCTGCCGTTATTGTTAATTATGACTCACTTTTTAACAGTTTAAATTATTTTGAATTAAAAATTGTGGGTAAAATTTTTACAATTAACCCGGCTGAACTTGGGTTCAAAGGGAAAAAGTATCCTACCGGTGGAATAGTTACTCTTCATAAAATTGAAAACAGGGTTCTTGGTTCTGCAAAAAAAATTGAAACAGGTATAAACTATCTTCCGGTGCATATTTTTAGAGATTATGAAAGAATGGCTAATGCGATGGAAAAGGAATTGGGTAAAAGGTTATATATCGATTCCGGTTACAGGTCGCCCGGCAGACAAGCATACCTTTTTCTAAAATATTTGATCAATAGTAACGACTATTCATTGATAGAAAATGCAAAATGGATTGCAATGCCCGGATATAGCGAACATGGCAGTTCAACAACTACGGCAATCGATTTTATTTCGGAAAGCGGTATTAACGGTTTTACAGACAATCAAACCGCCAAAGATTTCGAATCACTTCAAGAATTTCAATGGTTGACTGAAAATGCCTCCGTATTTAATTTTTTTATGTCGTACCCACCTAACAATAAAGATGGTGTGGCTTATGAACCATGGCATTGGCATTGGGAAGGCGAAATTAAAAACTCTTACCCTACAATTAGCGAGGCAAATTAAGTAGTTGTAATAGCTCTTTGCAAACATCGCCAATTTTTATAGTTCCACCTGTTTTATTAAACCCTTCGTAAACAGAAACATTATCCATTGAAACTCCGGAAAGTTCAAACTCCCCCTTAGCTGATTCAACTAAGAATGAGAGATTTTCTTTAATATAAATTTTATAAAGAAATTCCCCGGTATTTGCGTCCGAAAAAATAATATTTCCATCGGCACCGGCGGTAATCAAAATACTTTCGTTTAATATTAGTTCCAGGTCATAAATACTTCCCGAATGCTCAACAGATTGAAATTCAATTTTCCGGTTTTCCAAATTTCTTTTGATGATTGCACCATCGTCAGCTACCGTAAATATAAACTTCCCGTCATTTGAAAATTCTATTGCCGTAACAGGTTCAGAATGCCCGCCTAAAGTAGCAAAGTTGAATAAGGTTTCAATATTATATAGATAAATATTTCTATCTGTGCTTCCTGCTGCAAAAATTTTATTGTCATCAGAAATTGCAAGCGATGTAATAATACCCTCGTAACCGGTGTAAGAGCTTTCGTATTCGCCGGTTCTCGTTGAAACCATTCTTATTGATTGACTATTGCCTGCAACGAGAATAAAAGGTTGTCTTTTCAGAAATTTTAATGCTGTGATGTAACCTTTAAAATTATTATATGCAGTTGCATTGTTTCTATTTGTAAATTCTGCACTAATAATATTGCCGTCATAATAACCTACTGCTATTCTATTTGTTAGATAATCAACACTAATTGAAGTAACGGGGGAGAGAAATCCGTCAAACCCGCCGGTAGATCTAAGAGTTTTAACATCCCAATAATTGACAAAGTTATCTACTCCGGCTGAAATAATCTGCGATGAATCAGGGGAAAACTCTAACGATGAAATTTCATCAATGTGAGAGGTTACCAATTGAATCTCTTTTTTATTTAAGTCTAAACAATAGAGCGATTCATCATTAGTAAAAAACAATTTGTTTGTATTTTGATGATATTTTATTTCGTACACGGGAAGAAAAGTAAAAGAATTTGAATAAACCACTTTTAGGTTATTTTCATTAATTTTATTGATTTTTTTATCGAACCCTGCCGAGTACAGATAACCATCAAAAGAAGTGGCTAAATCCGAAACTATATAATCGTGCACAGCATTTTGGTTTATTTCCTTCCTTGATTTAATATCAATTTGAAGAATTTTATTATCAACCGTAGCAATAAAAACTGACTCACCGTTTGAGTGGAATTTAGTAGATAAAATTGCTCCCGGAGCATGTCTATAACTTAAGAGAGTAGGAAAAGAGGCAGAACCCGAAATATTAAAATTATAAACTAACAAATTGCCACTAAGGTCAGAAATTGCTATTTTATCACCGTTTGGCGAAAAAGCAATTGAAGAAATTTCATCTTCCATTGTCGGAATAGTTAGAATTGAGTCACCTTTCACATTTGAAATTCTAACAGATCCGTTTGCAAAACCGGTAGCAAAATATTCTTCTGATGGGTGTTCTGCAAGCATTAAAGGAACGGAAGAAGAGAAGATTATTCTCTCGGGTGTGTAGTCAGAAGTATTATAGATAATTATTTTGCCGTCGTAAGAAGTAGAAACTAAATTGTTTCCTTTTTTAATAAAACTCACTCCGTTAACGGTTTCAAAGTGCTCTTTGATTTCTTTAAGAATTTTCCCTGTTTGAAAATCCCAAATTTTAATTGTGTTATCGGAGGAGCCTGATGCAATAGTATTATTGAAAGGATTTACAGATATTGAATTAATTTTACCTTTGTGACCCTTCAAATTTGAAATCAATTTACCGCTTGCGTTATCCCAAATTTTTATGATTTTATCGGAACCTCCTGAAAACAAGAGTGAATTATGTGGGTCTAAAGCAAGACAATTAATTGAAGAAGAGTGTATAGTTTGAACAATATTTGTTTTTTTTACTTGAGCAAATAATGAGAACTGAAAAACGGCTATGCTAACAATAACCGCGTGGAAAATATGCATTAAATCTCCTGAAAACTTTCTTTTTTTTGGATAACTCTTAGAAATAGAAATTTAAAATAATGAAAAATTATAATACATTTGAGATTTAATTATTAATTTAACTTACGGAGAAAAAATTTGGCAAGTGATTATAAAAATTCCGGTGTGGATATTGAAGCCGGAGACGAGACGGTTGAAAGAATAAAACGACACGCCAAATCTACATTCAACAAAAATGTTTTGAGCGGAATCGGCTATTTTGGTGCTTTTTACGAAGCTAATTTTACCGGCTACAAGAAGCCCGTATTAGTTTCAAGTGTTGACGGTGTGGGTACAAAATTGAAGCTCGCATTTATGACCGGAATTCACAATACTATTGGGCAAGATTTGGTTAATCACTGTGTTAATGATATTGCAGTTTGCGGCGCCAAGCCACTTTATTTTATGGATTACATGGCTTTTGGAAAACTTAACCCGGATACAGTGGAAAAAATTGTGGAAGGTTTCGCCATTGCTTGTAAGGAAAATGATTGTGCTTTAATTGGAGGAGAAACTGCCGAAATGCCCGGTTTTTATCCCGAAAATGAATATGATATTAGCGGTACTATAGTAGGTGTTGTTGACAAGGAGAGAATTATCAACGGAAATTCTATTAAACATGGGGATATTGCAATTGGTTTTACCTCCACAGGATTACACACAAACGGTTATTCACTTGCCAGAAAAGTGTTATTTCCCAAATATGACCCTGATTTTATTCCCGAAGGTTTTGAAAACACTTTAGCGCAAGAACTACTTCAGATTCACAAATCGTACTTAAAATTAATCACTGCTTTGCACGATAAAGGAATAGTAAAAGGATTTTCGCATATTACCGGCGGAGGAATTACCGGCAATACGAAAAGAATTTTACACAACGAACTCAGATTAGTGTTAGATAGATCCGCTTGGAAACTACCTCAGATTTTCGATTTTATTCAAAAAACCGGAAATATAACGGACGAAGAAATGGAGAAAGTTTTTAATTTAGGTGTAGGGTTAGTGGCGGTTGTTGACAAAAAAGAAATCGACACAGTTTTTGAAGTTTCTGAAACTCTATCTGAAAAACCATTTATTATCGGAAGGATTGTTTGATTGAAAAGTATTGTATTTTCATTGTGCCTGTATTTTTTAACCGGAACTATATTTTCACAATCTGAAAGAACTTATTACGATTATAAAATCGATATTTTAGAATACAATCTAAAGTTTGATTTTTACAAAAATTATGAGAAACCTTTCCCGAAAAAATTTAAAGCCTCAGCTGAAATTAAATTGGTTTTATTAGATAGTGTTGATAACTTTTTTCTCCATTCTGATTCAAAGTCATTAAACATTCTTGCTGTACACGGAGATATAGAGAGTTTCATTCATTTAGAAAACATTTTGGAATTAAAACTTAAACAAGGGAAGGGGAAAGGCGATACCGTTCAGATAATTGTTTTCTATAAGCATTTAGATGTTAGAGATTATGCTTTTTTTGTAAGAGATGGCTTTGTTTTTACAAATTTCGCTCCCGAAGGTGCCCGTAAAGTATATCCTTCAAAAGATCATCCCTCAGATAAGGCGCTTTTTGATATTACAGTTAGAACTCCACCCGGAATTTTTTTAGGATCAAACGGATATTTGGCAGACTCTTCTATTGTAAACGACACATTAATTTACAATTGGAAAACAATTTATCCGGTTGCTACTTATCTTTCCGTAATCACCTCATATTCGGAATATAACTTGAATATACTTATAACTCCTCCCGACGGAATTAACGACACAATTGAAACTCGTTTTTATTATCAGTCATCAGAATCGGGGAGACTGATTAACAACGCAATCTACAACGCACCCAGAATTATGAAATTCTTCTCCGAAATGTTGGGCAGATACCCTTTCGAAAAAAATGGTTACGCAACGCTAAACCATGATTTTGTTTATGGAGGAATGGAGAATCAAACACTGATAAGTTTGTGTCAAGGATGTTGGAGTGATGTTTTGATGGTTCATGAGCTGGCTCATTCATGGTTTGGAAATATGATTTCACCAAAAACATGGGCTGATGTTTGGTTAAACGAAAGCTTCGCTGATTATTCAGAGGCTTTGTGGTTTGAGTATAACTCAGGAAAAGATTTTTATATATGGGATATAATGAAGAAGAAAGAAACATATCTTGCCGCAAGACAAAAATTCCCAATATTTAACAATTCTTGGAAATATAGAACTCCGTCAACCGATTCTCTGTACAATGGTTCAATCATTTATGCAAAAGGAGCCTGTGTTCTGCACATGTTAAGAAGTGAGGTAGGAGACGATAATTTTTTTAATTTGCTAAACAGATATACTAATGATCCCGGTTTAATGTATGGAAATATAAGCACCGAAGAGTTTATTGAGATTGCTAACGAAGTTACGGGAATGGATTTGAATCAATTTTTTAAACAGTGGTTAGAATATACCTGTCTCTTATACACATCT
>JACSRR010000365.1 GCA_014879635.1 Ignavibacteriaceae bacterium
ATTTCAAAATCATCTTCAACATTAATTTCAGAACCGTTAATTCTTTCCATAGTGCCTTTTGGCGTGTAATCTGTAGTAGTGTACAAATACGCCAAACCGCTCACCATACCGGCTAAAATTAAGATAATGTAAGCTGCAAGAAATAACTTAAGTGTTTTGTCTAAATTAAAAAGCTGTATGTTCATAATGACGAATTTATTTCATTAAATAGAAGAAGGATCTTTTTTATTCCTTTTGTTACACTATTAACTGAAATGGTTGCACCTGAAATACCGTCAATACTTTTACCGACGGTAAAATCAGAATTTACATCTCTGTTCTTAAATTTTTCATTCCATCCTTTTTCTGAAACCGCACCTCCGTAAGCTTCACGGTACTTAATAATGTGACTTGAAATTACTTTACCTTCGGTAGTAAGCAGAACCAAAAAAGTGATGGGTAAAGATTTTCCGGGAACATTGTCTAAAAAACCGTATGAAATAATTTTGTTCCCGGATGAAATCTTATAAATATACAGAAAGTCAGAATGAAATTTCTGTGCTGCAGCTTTTTCCACTCTGTTTTTTACATTGGAAGGAACAGTATATTTTTCACTGGAAAATGAGATGTTTTTACCTAGTTCCGAATAAATAACACCTTCGGTTAATTCTCTAATCTCTTGAGAAAAAAGTGAAAAATTGAAAACAACAATAAAAAATGTTAGAGTGAAGAGCTTTTTCAATTAAAATTGGTATCCTATTCCGAGGTTAAAAGCGTTAGTTTTAAGACTATTAAGTTCTCTTTCTTTAATCAAGTAGTCAAATTTAAGAACTATATCGCTAATCGGGTAAATGTTAAAACCAAATCTAATTTCGGAAAAGTGAAATCTTTGTTCGTCGGTAGTGTTACCGCTTCTTGATTTAGCTACGGCATTGTAATCAGAGTAACGAATAAACGGGTAGATATCCCATTTAATATTGAAGAGACTTGAAACATTATACCCTGCATCTATATAACCGCCTCTTGCAGCTTCAACATCACCGCTGCCTAAAGAAAGGTTACCATATTCAAATGATGCCATAATATTGTTGTTTTTATAACGGGCGTGAACTTCGGCTAATTGAATTAAATTTTCAACGGTATCAACTTTTGCGTTATTATATGTGAATGAAGCACCAACCCTCAAGCCGGGAATACTAACATAATCAACTTTTGCATTGTACATAAAACCGGCGGGGTCAGCTCTGTAACCTTTTTGCCTTCCGTCTCTGATACCGGTACCTTTAACGATATTTTTAGGATTAATTCCTTCAATCATCATCAATTTATAGTCGAAACCTTCATACAAACCGGAAATTCCTAACCCCGTACCAAACCAGGTGGTAGGGATAATAACTTGGTTATATTCCGGTCTTTCAACTCCGAAAAAATTAACCGGTTCGTGGTATTCGTTTAGTAAACCGGCTCCAACTAAAAGCACACCACCTTGAATTCCGAAATGTTGCGAAGGTCTAAATTCTATATATGCCTGTTCTAACTGTAGATATCCTTGACCGCTTCTAACTAAATTATGTTCTAATTCTAATTCTGATTTAAGTGACCATTTTTCGTTCCATGCGTATCCGATAAAAAGAACAAATCTGTGAAAATCAAATTCTTCTTTAAGTGGTGCATTATCAACTTTAATATTATTGTAATGAACTTCACCGTAACCGTTTATAGTTACTTTTGATTCAAAAAATTCTGAATCATCTTGGGCAAAGGCTTGAAAGAATCCCGTTAAGAGTAAAAGTATAAAAATGTGTTTCATGTTTTGTTTTCCATAATAGTTGTTAATCATTATTAAGACTTAGTCTTAATAGGTACAAATTTAACTATAAAACTTAATTCTTGCAAGTGATCTGTAGAATATTTTTATAAAAAATTGAAAAAAATGAGGAACTTTAAACAAAATGTAGAGAAATTCGTCAAATAGAATAAACAAATAAGTGGAAATTGTTTGATAAAAGTTAAGAAGAATCATCTAACTAATTATCAAAAGTAACTAAATAAGACAAATAAGGGCATTGTTTTAGTTTTGGGTTAATTTAGATTAAATCTTAAATACTCCCGGAATCAAGAAAAAAGGATTTAAATTTCTCATTTTTAAGAACGATGTTCAATAAACATTCAATTCCTGCACTAAATAGATATAAAATGACTTTGGCACGATTATTGATATATAAAAGCAGATTCAACAAAGATTAAATTGAAAATTAAGGATAATTAAAATGGCACTATTAATAACAGAAGAATGTATCTCTTGCCAAGCTTGCGAAGTTGAATGTCCAAATGATGCTATTTACGCAGCAGGTGACAATTGGGTTTTAGGCGGAAAAGAGTATGACCCCATTTCTTTAGAACATACTTTTATTGCTTATGACAAATGTACAGAATGTGTAGGCTATTATGATGAACCACAGTGTTTATCTGCTTGCCCAACTGAAGCAATTATTAAAGACCCCGATAGAGTTGAAACACACGAACAACTCTTGGCAAAAAAAGAAAATATTGAAAAATTAGGAAAATAAGTTTCTCAACTACCCCCCCTCTTAAATAGCCACTTAACCCCTTACAGTATTTAGAATATAAATTCCGTAAGGGGTCCTTCTTTTAAAGCGTTCTTGTGTATTTTGGTAATTTCAATCTTCTTTTACTTAATTTCGATATGATAAAAACAACTTTAATTATTTCATTTTATAAAAGAACAGATTATCTCGAATTAATTTTGGCAGGGATAAGGTCACAAAACTTCAAAGATTTTGAAATTATTATTGCCGATGATGGTTCAAATAGCGAAGATATTAAAAAACTCACTTCTATAATTGCAGGTTTTCCTTTCCCGGTTATCCACCTATGGCACAAAGATCTGGGCTTCAGAAAAAATAGAATTCTAAATAGAGCTATTCTTACGGCTTCAAGCGATTATCTTATATTTATTGACGGTGATTGTATTCCGCATCCCAATTTTGTAGGAGAACATTACTTAAATCGCTGTAAAGGAGTCTGTTTCACGGGCAGAAGGGTTAATTTGAGCGAAAAAATTACCGGTTCTCTCACCCCGCGATTGGTGTCAACCGGTTATATTCAAAAGAAGTTCTATAAATTAATTTGGGACGGTATTACGGGCAACTCAGATTGTGTAGAAAAAGGTTTCTATTTTAAAAATGATTTTCTTAGAAAAAAGATTAATAGCAAATACAGAGGGATAGTAGGCTGCAACTTTTCGGTTTTCAAAAGTGATCTACTCGAAATAAATGGATTTGACACACGCTATGAAGCACCATCAATAGGAGAAGATACCGATATAGAATACAGATTAAAGCTTAAAGGGGTAGAAATAAAATCGCTTAATAATATTGCCGTACAATATCATCTCTTCCATAAACTTCAAGAGCGAAAGCAAGTAAATGTAGATCTATTTAATGAAGTAAAAGTAGAAGGGCAATTTTTTACCCGGTTCGGCATTAAAAAAGTCACTCCGTAAAATCAGTTCAGAACTATGACCGGGAACCGGTATCAAAATCTAAATGCAAAAATGAAGAATATCTGTTTCTAAACTTAATAATTTTCTTTAATTATTACTCCCTTCAAACATTTTTACCGTTTATCATATTTTTTTTGATATTTACTAATCAATCAATAAATTTGATTTGTCATTTCGATAAATAACGAAATGATAAACTAAAAACAATCAAAAACGAACAAAAACAAAAAGGTAACACAATGGAAAACTCAGAAAAAATCAAAGAGATAGTTAAAGAGAAATATTCGGAGATAGCTTTAGCTTCTGATTTACAACAAGTATCATGCTGCAGCGGATCATGCGGATGTGGTGATTCAGGTAAGGTAGTTGATTATACCATGGTTGGTGATGATTATACAATATTGCCCGGTTATGTAGCCGATGCTGATTTAGGTTTAGGATGCGGATTACCGACTGAATTTGCCGGTATAAAAGAAGGTGATACTGTTTTAGACCTTGGTTCAGGAGCCGGTAATGATGTTTTTATTGCCAGAAGTTTAACAGGTGAATCAGGTAGAGTAATCGGTTTAGATTTCACTCAAAGTATGGTAAATAAAGCTAAGGCAAACAAGGAAAAATTAGGCTATAAAAATGTTGAATTTCATTTGGGCGATATTGAGGAAATGCCATTTGAAAATTCTTTTGTTGATGTAGTAGTAAGTAATTGTGTGCTAAACTTAGTGCCGGATAAAAAGAAAACATTTGCCGAAATTTTCAGAGTCCTCAAACAAGATGCTCATTTCTGTGTTTCAGATATAGTGATTGAAGGCGAACTTCCCGCCGAACTAAAAAAATCTGCCGAAATGTATGCGGGTTGTATTTCAGGAGCAATTCAAAAAAATGATTATCTCAAATTGATTGAAGATGCAGGATTTAGTGAAATAGAAGTTAAAAAATCGAAGCCAATTACAATTCCGGTTGAAGTATTAGCCGAATATTTGGATCAAGATGGTATCAATAATTTCAACAAATCAAACACAGGGATTTTCAGTATAACGGTAACGGCAAAAAAGTAAATCCGTTTAACCCGTTTCTTAGCCGTTTATTTTGAGAAAAAGTTGGTTATCCCTTTTGAAAGTTAAAATTGAGATATTATTGATTGATTTAAAATGTAAAATGTAAATAACTCGAAATTTATAAAGAGGCAATAATGAAAAATGTGATTTTAACTTTGATAGTGGTTTCACTCTTCAGTGGTAAAATTTTCTCAAATGTTAACCCAATGAATAAAAACATAGATAAAAATAAGATAGAAATAAATTTAATTAACGGCTTAAACTCGGGTAATTCAGGATTAATGGTTAGTTCTGCACTTTTCTTAGGTGATCTTCAATTAACTACTTCGGTAATTCCGCTTATGTCAATGTTACATAATGAGAAGAACGAAAAAGTTAGAGTAGCCGCAGCACTGGCGTTAATTAAAATTGGTGATGAGAGAGGCAAGTACGCTGTAAAGCAAGCTGCCAAGTTTGACAACAGTGATTATGTAAGAAGAATGTGCAGTATTCTCTCAAATAAAAATTAAAATCCCTCAAAACATAATCTAAGATTCATTTCGTAGATTCCCCCTTTAAGGCGAAGTTTGCAGCGACTTCGCCTTTTTAATTTCCCTGTGCTTCAAAAATCAAAATTTTAGACTGTAGAGAAATTCAACACTTACAGTGTGAAGTTGTGATACTAAACCATATCAACAACAAAAATTTTTCAACAATGAGAAAGTGAATCAGCCTGCATTTTTTCTGTAACAGTGAAAACTATACTATATAATTAAAAAAGGGAGTATTGAGGCAAAATTCAACAGTCAAAAAAAGTTGGCACTTAATTTGCTATATAAGAGTATCCTAAAAAATGAGGTAAAAATGTTCAAATCATTACGATTCTTATTGGTTGTGCTAATGTTCTCAACATTGGTTATGGCGCAATCACCAAGAGTAACAATTAAATCCGAAGCCTTGTCATTACAAATGTTAACTGATATGGGTTTGAGTACAAACCAAGCATCTTCGGGATTAAAAATAACTGCTAACGGCACTTATTTTTATTTCTCTGCCTTCAATTTCGGAAGTACCCAACCGATATTGACTAAAAATTTTACTTTAGAAACTAAACCAGCCGGTTCAAACGCA
>JACSRR010000089.1 GCA_014879635.1 Ignavibacteriaceae bacterium
CTTTTATTGTTGTATGACTCACCCTCAAATAAAAATCAATAACATTTAGATCAGGTGGTTCCCAATTTTTTGAGGTTATTAAACCGAAGTTTTCATAATCTTTTATTGTAACCAATCGACTAATATTTTTCTCTTCTTCAATTTTGACCGGGGTGTAGCTTTTCAAATCAAGAAGCATTACAGGTTCGGTTCCCGCTACCGCAAAACCACTTTCAGAGAGCAACTTTGAAATTTCGGGAGTAAGATCATCTGTGTCAATCCAAATTGTAAAGTCGTATCGTTTTTTGTTATAATAAAATATTGCATTACTAAAATCTGCCGGATTAAGCTTAGCAGGTTCGTCAATATATATAATATTGAAAGTATCGCAAGAACTGCCGCAATCTGAATAAGAAAAACCGCTTAATTCAAAAGATTTCATCCCTTTGGTAAAAGAAGGGAGTAAAAAAGAGTGCATTTTAAAATTCTGTTTCATGTTACTAATATAAAAAAAAACCGGAGAAGTTTTATTTTCTCCGGCTTAAGGCGTCTCGTCTAATCGAGTCTATGAACAACCTGTTGTTGAGCCACAGGTCATACATTTCAAACAAGTTCCGTTTCTGACTAAAGTCATATTGGAACATTCCGGACAAACATCGCCGGTGTAACCCTTTTCAATTGCTCTTGATGCTTTGTTTTTTAATTCAGTTGATTGTGAAGAAACAGCTTTAGCTGCGCTATCGGCAACCTTAGTTGACGCGGTGCCTAAATTATAATTATAAGCATTACCGGTTACACCTAATTTAGTTTCAAATATTTTTTCACTAACAACTTCTTCATCGTAGAATTCAATAGAAGTATTTTTTAAAGAAGAATTTATGGCACTGTGGTGCATCTCTTCGGTAGAAATTTGAACTAAGTCATGCCTGTCAAGATAGGTTACGGCAAGTTCTCTGAAAATATAATCTATAATTGAAGTAGCTGATTTTATTCTATCATTACCGTTAACCATACCGCTCGGTTCAAATCTTGTGAAAACAAACGCTTCAACAAACTCATCTAAAGGAACACCGTGCTGTAAACCTAATGAAATTGAAATAGCAAAGCAATTCAAAAGACTTCTTACGGTTGCACCTTCTCTGTGCATATCAATAAAGATTTCACCGAGTTGCCCGTTATCATAATCACCTGTTCTTATATAGATAGATTGCCCGTTAATTTTAGCTTTTTGTGTGTAGCCCGTTCTTCTCTGAGGTAACCTTCTCCTGTTAGAGATATATCTGTGAATTATTTTCTCGGCAACTTTAACAACATTGTTCTCTTCACGGTCTTCGTAAATTGCTTCCAAATCATCATCAATAAGCGTGTTTAATGGTTGGGATAATTTACTACCGTCTCTGTAAAGTGCGTTAGCTTTTAACGCAAATTTCCAAGATTGCATGTAAGCTTCTTTAACATCGTCAACATCTGCGTGATACGGAAGATTAATTGTTTTAGAAATAGCACCGGAAATAAATGGTTGAGCAGATGCCATCATTCTTATATGAGCAAAAGCTCTGATAAATCTTGTTCCCTTTTTGCCGCACTTGTTAGCACAGTCAAAAACAGGATAATGTTCAACTTTAAGGTACGGAGCACCCTCAATAGTCATGGTTCCGCACACATAATCATTAGCTTCAGAAATTTCTTGCTTTGAAAAACCGAGCGCTTGGAGTAAATTAAAATCATCCGAATTTAACACATCTTTAGAAATACCGAGTTTGTTAACTATAAAATCTTCGCCAATTTGATACTTACTAAAAGTAAAAGTAATATCAAAAGTTGACGGTAAAGATTGTGCTACCATTTTAAGTATTTCTTCAGTAAATCCTTTAGCTTTCAAAGATTCGGGATTTATATATTTACACCCTTCAATTGACCCGTTACCAACGGCGTATTGAATTATTTTTTCGATTTGCTCTTTACTATATCCCAACTTTTTAAGAGCAGGGGGTATAGATTGATTTATAATTTTAAAATAACCGCCACCGGCAAGTTTTTTGAATTTTACAAGAGCGAAATCAGGCTCAACACCGGTTGTATCGCAGTCCATAACTAAACCGATTGTTCCCGTTGGAGCAATTACTGTTACTTGTGCGTTTCTGAAACCATATTTCGTGCCCATATCAAGCATTTTATCGGCGTCTTCTCTTGCTGCTTGAAGTAGATCTGCAGGGCAATATTTAGGATCTATACCTATAGGAGTGATACTCAAATTTTCATACTCTGAGGCTTCTACATTATATGCGGCTCTTCTGTGATTTCTGATTACTCTGAGCATTCTTTCACGGTTGATATCATACTTAACAAATGTACCGAAATCTTTAGCCATTTCTGCACTTGTTGCATAAGCAGTATTGTGCATAATTGCAGTTATAGCCCCGCAAATTGCATAACCTTCTTCACTATCGTATGGAATACCTTTAACCATTAATAGTGAACCAAGATTTGCAAAACCTAACCCTAATGTCCTGTAATCATAGCTCAATTTTGCAATTTCTTTGCTCGGGAACTGAGCCATTAACACACTAATCTCTAGAGTTAATGTCCACAATCTTGAAGCATGCCTGAATGCTTTTATGTTAAATTTATTAGTTTTGGCTTCATAAAAACGAATTAAATTGAGGGATGCCAAATTACAAGCCGTATCATCAAGGAACATATATTCACTACAAGGATTTGAAGCTTTAATTTCTCCTTCGGCGGGACAAGTGTGCCACTCATTAATAGTAGTGTGGTATTGCACACCGGGGTCGGCACTGTTCCATGCAGCTAATGCAATATCTTCCCATAGTTCTCTGGCTTTCAAAGTTTTGGAAGGTTTTGGCTCACGCCCCTCTTGTTTAGCTTTCTTCTTTTCGGTTCTAAAGTAGATGTTCCAGTTTCCGTCATCCAAAACGGAGTTCATAAATTCGTTTGTTATTCTTATCGAATTGTTAGAATTTTGACCCGAAACGGTTGCATAAGCATCTGAGTTCCAATCTGTATCATAAACCGGAAATTCGATAGAACGGTAACCGAGTTTTGCTAAATGAATTACTCTTTCGATATAATTGTTCGGTATTAACGATTTTTTAGCATCTCTAATAGCCTTTTGTAACTTTAAATTCAATTTTGGGTTGAATCTATCGTTTTCAGGGTGTTCTTCGTAACAAGCTTTCATAATGTTATTGAGATGTAAGTTCGCTAATTTTGAACCTGCAACTAACGATGCAACCTTTTGCTCTTCAATAACTTTCCAATTAATAAATTCTTCAATATCAGGATGGTCTAAATCTAAAGTGACCATTTTGGCAGCTCTGCGAGTTGTACCACCTGATTTAATAGCTCCTGCAGAACGGTCACCTATCTTTAAGAACGACATCAAGCCCGAAGATTTTCCGCCTCCGCTAAGTGGTTCATTATCCCCTCTGATATCGCTAAAATTTGTGCCGGTTCCTGAACCATATTTAAAAAGGCGTGCCTCACGCACCCATAAATCCATTATTCCGCCTTCATTAACCAAATCATCGCTTACTGATTGAATAAAACAGGCGTGAGGTTGCGGATGAGTGTATGCATCGTTTGATTGCACCAATTCTTTTGTTTCAAAATCAACATAGTAATGCCCTTGTGACGGACCCGATATCCCGTAAGCCCAATTCAATCCTGTGTTAAACCATTGAGGCGAATTTGGAGCTGCCATTTGATTAGCAAGCATAAACGACATTTCATCATAATATGCTTTTGCATCTTCTTCTGACTTAAAATAATTTGCCTTGTAACCCCAGTATGTCCAACAGCCCGCTAAACGATGAAATAATTGCCTTGAATCATGTTCACCGGTGTATCTCTCTTTTGGAGGGAGTTTTTCTAAATTCTCTTCATCACCAACAGACGGGCAAAGCCATTCCGGAATTCCCGGTTCATTAACCTTCTTTAATAATTTTGGGATCCCTGCTTTTCTGAAATATTTTTGAGCGATTATATCTACCGCAACTTGCGACCAGAATGCCGGAACTAAAATATCCTTCATCTGAAAAATAATTGACCCGTCAGGATTTCTAATTTCGGAATCTCTTTTCACAAATTCTATTGTTGCAAACGCATTAGCACCGGTAGATGTAAATAGCCGGTTAATCTTCATAATTTTTCCTGTTTTTCAGTGTTTTTTGTTAATTAAAGTTGGCAGAACAGCCCTATTTTTTTTGCGATTTTTGGTATTACAAGTAATTAAATTTTAGCAGTTCGTAAAGCTAAAGATTTGGTTTTAACTGTGCAAATTAAATTTTTACTGTCATAATTACTTATTTTGTGTCAAATATACGCATATTACCTACTTAAAACCACATTTCGCCGATTTTTACTAAGAAAAATTTTCAAAAAATTTTTTATTTGAATTAAGAATTTTTTCAAAGGAGAAAAACATGGAAAACAAATCAGCCGTTGCACGCATTTTTATCGGAAGTGTACTGATTATTATCGGTATTTTATACTTCTTGAGCAATACCGGGCTAATAGAGTTTAGTGTAACCCGTTTTATTTTTTCTTGGAAAACAATATTGATGGTGATAGGTGCCGCAATAATTGTTAATTCACAAAGAAAAACTCTCGGTTTCATTTTTCTTTTAACCGGTGCAGCCGCTTGGATTGCAAGTGGTTTCGGACTTAATTTCTGGGAGTTTGTATTCCCTATTGTCCTCTTAGCTTTAGGTGCCTATATTATTTTCAAACAAAAAAATAACGACGGTAAAACTGCTTACGGTCCTTACGGTAAAGGTCCTGAAATTCAGAGAGATAGAATTGACGATGTGGCTATTTTTGGCGGCGGGAAAAAATTTATCATAAGCGATAATTTTAAAGGCGGTGATATTACTGCTATTTTTGGTGGCTCAGAAATTGACTTGAGGCAATGTACTCTTGCCGAAGGTGATAATCTACTCGATGTCTTTATGGTTTTTGGCGGCTCTGATATTATTGTTCCTAAAGATTGGAATGTTAATGTTGATGTTATTTCAATTTTTGGCGGATTCTCAAACAAAATAGTTTTTCAGGTAAATTCAGATAGTATCGATAAATCAAAAACTTTAATTATTAAAGGTTTGGTTATTTTTGGCGGAGGCGAAGTTAAGGTATTTTAACCGCAGAAAGAAGAGTTCTTCGTTCTTGGTTCTTTGTGCTTCGTTCTTGGTTTCTTTGCCCGTCCCGACCGGGGTCGGGACGGGCTTTCTCTTTACTGTCAGCGATCTGCCAACTGCTCCCGATTCTTGTCGGGATCGCATCTACCCACTAATATTGACAACTCACTAAACAATCTTACCAATTATATGCGACCGCCTCCGGGGTCGAACAAATCTGAATTTCTATTTTCTACAAATATATGACCGCCTCCGGGGTCAAAAATTGAATATTCATCCACAAAATTTATTAACCGCCGAGCACGCAGAGAACACAGAGAGAAAAGAGTTCGGAGTGCGGGGGTTAAAAAATGTTCTTAGTGCGTAGTTCTTTGTGCTTAGTTAAATCCCGATCCTGGAGAGATTCCTGTTCACTGTCAGCGCAGCGAACTGCCAACTGCGTTTCGATTCCCCTTTACCTTTCACTCTTCACCCTTTACCCTTTACCCTTTACTGCTTTTTCCTACCCACTATCCACTACCCACAACCC
>JACSRR010000262.1 GCA_014879635.1 Ignavibacteriaceae bacterium
GCTTCGGCAAGCCCACCAGCAAACAGATCGAAGAGCAAAGCGACATCCTCGCCTTCCTCTTCCATCACCTGAAGATTGAACTGAGCTAAACAGGGGATCTTCGTGCGGATTTTGTGAAGCGGCCCATCCTCAGCGATGGGCCGTTTTTTGTGCTCAGGAGCGCACCAAAGTGACAAAAAATGTTGCGGATTGTTCCATGCTTTGTTATTTTATAATTCACATCGTAAGAAAGGGGGCGCAAAACCACGACATCTTCGCATCACCCGTTCCATCAACACCATCTGTCTGTTCATAAAGTCTTCAGTCTGTGAGGGGCAAATAATGATTAAGAAACTCCACTTCTCCGTATTGCTGATTCTGATCGTCGGTCTGCTGGGGGCATCCGTCCTGAGTGCGCAAGGCCCGCAGCGTTCTTATATCATCATGGCCAACGACAACGGCAGCAGCCTTGCCAGCAGCATTAGCGCGGCTGGCGGCGTTATGACCCAGTTTGTTCCAGAACTGCGCGCAGCTTTCGCGACCTCATCCAATCCCAATTTCGCCAGCCAGATCCGCGGCGTGCGCTCCGTCATTCCTGATCTCATTTATCAGTTCGATATGCCAGACGCTGATCAGTTCGTCTCAATGAACACCGTCGGTGACCCGCCATTCTCTGGCAGCCAGGATTTCTTCTTTGATTTGCAGTGGGGCCACAATGCCGTGCGTGCTCAGCAGGCCTGGGCCAACGGTGTTCGCGGCGAGGGCGTCCGCGTTGCGGTCCTGGATGGCGGCTTCGATCTCGCCCATCCCGATCTGGCACCCAATATCAACCTGGCCCTGAGCGCCAACTCTCATCCAGGGATCAACGATTTTAATTTTTTCTGATGGATTGGAAAAGATTATTAGTAGTGCTAATAGAATGTTCATATTATTCTCCTAAATATTTTATGTCTTCTAAAATCATATTAAGATCTGCAGTACTTCCCTTGTAATTTGCCCTCAGTTTTCCTTCCTGGTCGATCAAAGAGATTCTATCTGTATGAATAACATTATAACTTAATTCACCATTCTCATCATAAGATGAATCTGCAGGAATTGCTTTTATTCCAAACTTTAACATAACTTCATTTGTGTTCTGTCCATCACCCGAAAGTAAAGTCCAGCTATCAAAACCAAACTCTCTTATTTCAGCAAACTTTTTTAAAACAGCAGGAGTATCTCTGTTTGGATCAAAAGAAATCACCACGAATTTAACTTTGTCTTTTAAGTTCTCAGACAATTTTTCTTGCACTAAAAACATATTGTGCGTCGTCATTGGACAGATATCGGGGCAATGAGTGTAGACCATTGTAAATACAGTTATTTTATCTTTTATGATCTCCGGAAATTGAACTTGAATACTGTCTTGATTCAAAAATGTATTTTGTGTTCTTGTTAAATCCTGATCAAGCGGAAATCTTTCATAACAACCGCAAAGACTAAAAAATAAAATTAATATAAATATTAAAACTCAATAACCTAAAGATTTACCTTTCTGTTTTGCAGGGATACCTTCTTTAATCCATACGGGAGCCGGTTCCCCTTTCAAAAAGTGGTCAAAAAAGCCGAGTAATCTTTTTGTTAAATCAATTCTATTTCCCCAACTGTTTTCCTTGAGGTTATGCAGGTCATCGTTGTAATTTAACATCCATGCCATTTTGCCCAATCTTCGTAAGCCCATAAATAATTCAATTCCTTGATACCAAGGCACTGCATCATCTTTGTCATTGTGCATAATAAGAAGAGGAGTAGTAACTTTGTCTAAAAAGAACAACGGGGAATTTTCTAAATATAAATCTCTTGCCTCCCAAATATTTTCACCGATTCTACTTTGCCCTTGTTCATACTGAAACATTCTAACCAAACCGCTGCCCCATCTTATTCCTCCGTAGGCGCTTGTCATATTGGCAACGGGTGCACCTGCCATTGCAGCTTTAAATCTCTGAGTTCTCGTAATTATATAAGCAGTTTGATAACCGCCCCAACTCTGCCCTTGAAGCCCCATGTTTAATTCATCAATAAACGGGTAAAGTTCAATTGCTTTATCAGTTGCGTTCATAACACAATTTAAAGCACTTCCTCCCGGATAACCGGTTTTATACTTAATATCGGGAATGATTATAACATATCCGTTGCTCGTAAATAGAGGGAAGGGGATAACGGATCGACTTGGTCCCGGAGTCCAATACCTGTTGAGTTGATCGGCATATTTTTCATAAAAATAGATTAATACCGGATATTTTTTATTTTTATCAATGTTATCAGGATAAAAAATTAACGACTCAAGCTCTTCACCCTCATCATTGGTATAAGTAAAAAGCTCGTTTTTTAGCCATACAAAATCATTTTGATTTTTATTAGCGGCTGTTAGTTTAACAGGATTCCCGTTGTTTTTATTCCATGAGTAAACATCGGGAAAATTAACGGCTGTTTGGAGTGTAATTAGAAACCTATTTTCGGCTTTTTCGATAAAACTGACAAAATGCGAACCATTTAAATATCCCGTTTCAATTTCGCGTGTTCCGGGATTAAATATAGCGTAAGACATATCTTTTGTTTTTGCGTTAAAACTTGATAAAAGCACATCCTCTTTTTCAATAAAATCAGATTCTTTATCGGTATCAATATATCTGTAGCGGATAACACCCGGTTCTTTTCCGGCTGTTAAATTAACCGGTTTACTTGAATTTGAAGGAGAGAAGCTCCAAATATTGTAAGTATCGTAAATAAAAACTTCGTTATCTAATTCGGTGAAACCGGCAACACCTTCAGGCGATGGTTCAATGGGGAGATCATGCTCAACATCATGGAAGTTAGCGTCAATTACTGAAGTTAAGTCAAAAAATTCGCCGGTAAAAATTGAATAAGTGAACCAAGCTTGTTTGAACGGGTCAAACCAAAATAGATATTTCCCTCCGGGGGAGATTCTAACCGGGTCTGCCTGTTTATTGAGAACTTTTTTATAATCGCCGGAAGAGATATTTACAGTGTAAACATCCGAATAACTTCTGTCAAAAGATTGGAGGTGTCTGTAATTGTTGTTGTTGTAAATTACTCCAAATTCTGCGTCATTTTTGAGCGGTATTCTTAAACTTGTGAGTGTGTCATTCTCTATTCTGTGTGTTTTTTTTAAACCCGGAATAAAAACCGAAAGATAACTATCTTTTTTTCTTCTCTCTAATTGCAGAAGTTGTTGAGGCATAGGAAGAGGGTCAGTATAAGACCAAAGGTCAAGTTTAACTTTTTCTTCGTCGGTTAATGAATCTTCCGGTTCAGGGGAAACAAACGGTGTCATTTCAAAAAACAATCTTTCACCCGATTCGGAGAAATATATTTTTGAATCTTGATTTACCGAAAACTGAAGAGAATCGCCGCTAAAAAATTGCATCGGTAATATTTCATTTCTTTCTGATAGGTTTATGTAGCGAAGGTCGTAATTCTTAGTTTTTCCGGTATCGGAAGTGGTATTAAACGCAAGATTTTTGACATTGTTACTAATTGCTATTCCTTTTGTATCTCCGGTTGAAGAAAACAAAGTATCAAATAATTTAGTATTAGCGTCAAAAATGATAACCGAAGTTAGTGGAATTGAATCGGGTAAATTTGAAACAATTGCAACTTTGCTTCCGTCTCTGCTGATTACAAACTCTTTGGAATATATAAACTCCGTAAAACTATTATCACTCAAATCAATTATCTTAACCAAATCAATTTTTTTCTTGTTTTTGGATTTTACTTTAGAGCTGTCTTCAACTGCAACAGAATCTTGCGGGATAAAAACAGTATCTTTTTTGTAAGTGTAAACAAGAATGTTGTCATTTTTTTCGGGGAGTGAAAAATTATCCGCTTCACTTATTTTGATTGTGTCATTCGATTCAAAAAAATATATACATAGAGTATCTTTGGGCAAATCATCTTTTTTTGTTTTCTTAATAGAGGCATTTCTCAATTTTTCGAATTCGGGTTTTACTTTAAAAACAATAAAACGGGAATTTTCGGAAAACTGGGCTGAATACCCTCTTTCGAACAAAAATTCACTATTTGAGTTAAGATCTCTTACAATTAGAACTCCGTCGCCTCTTTGAGGGTTAAGTTCATAGCGGAAAAATTGTGCATTTTTCGAAATTGAAGGGTTATCTATTTTTTCCCAAGAGGCTAAATCGCCGGTTGAAATAATTTTTTTCTGAGAAAGAGCGCTGCATGAAAGCAGGAGGGCAATTAAGATTATTTTGAATGTATGCTGCATTATATTTAAACTTAAGTATTACGAAAAATAAAACCGAATATACAAAAACAAACAAAAAAAGAGGTAAACATGAGAACACTCATTTCATTAATATTAACAATTTTTCTTTCAGGTGTAGTTGTGGCGCAACAATTGTATATACCGAGAGCCAGTCCGCAAGCAACAATCAGCCAGATAGTCGGTATTAGCGAGGTAACAATTAAATACGCAAGACCATCTAAAAAAGAGAGAGAAATTTTTGGTAAATTGGTTCCTTATGGTGAAGTTTGGAGAATAGGAGCAAACGAAAATACTACTTTAACACTTTCAACGGACGGGAAAATACAGGGTGAAAAAGTACCTGCCGGCACCTATGGAATGCATGCTATTCCCGGCGAAAAAGAATGGACAGTAATTTTGAGCAAGGACAACAATTTGTGGGGCAGCGGCGGATATAATCCGGAAAATGATTTAGTCAGATTTATTTCAATACCGGTAAAAACAACTCCCGTAGAATTTTTAACATTCAGCTTTGAAGATGTTAAAGACGAATATGCTGTAGTTACATTAGCTTGGGATGAAACAAAAATTAGTTTTCTAATCGAATTTAACACTTCCGAACTTGTGCAAAAAAAGGTAAATGAAGCTACGGTATGGCAACCTGCAATGCAAGGAGCTATGTATATCTTAAATAAAAACGGCGATTTAAAAGAGGGGTTGAGATTAATAAATATTTCAACCGCAATTAATACAAATTATGCAAATTTAAGGATCAAAGCTCAGTTATTAAACAAATCAGGCGATAAAAATCAAGCTATTCAAGTGATGGAACAAGCTATTGCAATAGGAAAGGAAATGAAAAATAAGCCTTTCGATTTTGAAGCAATGGAAAAACTCATTGCAGATTGGAAGTCAGGGAAGTAACAATTCTAAAATATTTAGAAACAAGCGGTTATACTATTCAAAGATAGTGTACCGCTTTTTTATTTAATTCTTTAGTGTCTTGTCCTAAATATGGTTGTCACTAATTTAACAAATTTTAACCGCCGAGCACACCGAGAACACAGAGGGGAAAAAGTGAAAAATACATTTTACTTTTTGACGCCGGAGGTGTCACATATTTGTAGTACATAGATCAAACGGCTAAATTCGACCCTGTAGGAGGTCGCATGTTAATAAAATGTTTTAACCGCCGAGCACGCTGAGAACACAGAGGGGAAAAGTGAAAAACGCAAATTCAACTTTTTGACGCCGGAGGTGTCACATATTTGTAGTAAAAAAGAAAATCAGATTTGTTCGACCCCGGAGGCGGTCGCATGTTAATAGAGGTTTTAACCACTATGCACGCCGAGAACACAGAGGGGAAATGTGAAAAATACATTTTACTTTTTGACGCCGGAGGTGTCACATG
>JACSRR010000121.1 GCA_014879635.1 Ignavibacteriaceae bacterium
TCCGTCGTCGGCAGCGTCAGATGTGTATAAGAGACAGGAGTATATTCAAACATAAATTCTTAGACCAATTGGTTGAATATTTCTTTTCGATGTACTGTTTTTTTTAACCACAACCGCATTTACCTCTTATAATAGTTTGAAGTTGTAATCTATTAAATAAAACTCATATTTCGTAAACTTACGACGCTATATATTAATTAAACATATCTTAAAACGGGCAGTGTTTTAATAATATTCTGCAAATATAAATTTTGCACCTTACCGATCCGGTCATTTTCTAAACTAGGTTAATAAAAATTAAGCACTCATACTTCTTCCTAAACATTGATTTATTAAAACTATTGGTTCTTTAGCTTTTATGCTTGTTTCATAATTTCACTACTATGTATTAAATTACAAAAATGAAAAAACGACTTCCGTCTTTATCTTCTAATTTCGCCACAATTATTAACGATGGCGGGTTCTATGTGGATAAAACACAATTCATTGAGACTCTCGAAAACTTCAATCAAAAGATTCTGTTTTTTCACCGTCCAAGACGATTTGGTAAATCTTTGCTTCTCTCTATGATTGAACATTACTATGGAATTCATCATAAAGACAAGTTCCAATCCCTTTTTAGTAATTATTATATTGGCAAACCGGGGAAAACAACTCCACTTTGTAGCAGATATTATATCCTGAATTTTAACTTTAGCGGTATAATGACTGATAGTACTGATGATATTTTCGCAAGTTTTTCAAAAGAAGTAAGCACTCAGGTAAACCGTTTTCTCCGTGTTTATAATCTTTTTGACTCGGCTCGAAACTATGAGATATTAAAAGATGAGGGAGCCATAGACATTCTCCGGAATTTGTTTTCCTCAATTTCCTCTTTAGTTGATAAGCCAAAAATCTTCATTTTAATTGATGAATATGATCACTTTATCAACGAGTTGCTGGCTTTTAAAACAGATCATTTTAAAAGTCTTGTTGCACAAAATGGATGGGTAAGAAAATTCTATGAGGTTATCAAACAATATGTAGGTGACGGAATAATCGACAGATTCTTTGCCACAGGGGTTACTCCCGTTACTCTTGACAGTCTAACAAGCGGGTTTAATATTGCCAAAAATATAACCCTTGATGCACAATTCCACAATATGGCAGGATTTACCGAAGATGAAGTAAGAAAACTCATAACCGGAACAATCTATGAAGAAGGAAAATTTGATCTCGAGCAGGTTGTTTTCGATATCCGTGACTGGTACAACGGAAGCAGATTTTCTGTTGAAACCAACGAGAAACTTTATAATCCGCAACTTTTAGTAAATTTCCTTACAACTTTTTATTATGAAGGAAAGTATCCTTCGGATATGTATGACCCATCTGTTGCATCAGATTATTCTAAAATTAGAAAACAACTTAGTTTGCTTGATATAGAAGAATCATTCTCCGTTATTACATCCATTGTGCAAAATGAGAATATAAGGGAAGGAATCACATTACAGTATAATCTTGAAGATCGTTTCATAAAAACCGATCTTGTCTCACTTCTCTTTTATAATGGTCTCCTTACGATTGGAGGGGGTGAAGGAAAATTGATAGATTATGTTATCCCCAATTATGTTGTAAAAACAATGTACTGGACATTCCTTCAACGAACTTTAGTTGATTATAACACCGGCACTTTCCACACAGATGAACTAATTTCAATTTTTGACGAGATGCGTCATAAGGGCAAACTTACTAAACTTGTTGAGTACATTTCTGCACTTATGAACTCTATCTCTAACCGTGACCTTAGAGGATTTAAAGAATCAAACCTAAAAATGTTATTCATGCCTGTTTTGTGTTTTGCCAATATTTATAAGATCTACAGCGATATTGAAGTTAATAGAAAATACATTGACATTTATCTAAAACTTCAACCAAATTATAACGGAAAGTACTCATTCATTCTTGAACTAAAATACTTGAAACAAGATGAATTTGAAAAATATGATGAAATTAAGCAAAATGGCATTGAACAGCTGAAAAATTATCTACGGCTTGAAAATCTTCAAGCAGATGAAAATCTAAAAGCGGTGCTCATAATTTTCCGGAACAACACCGGTGAAATTGTGGAAGTAGTATAGCCTTTTTGCCTTAAGAACCTGTCATCTAACCACTACCATTCTCTTTACATCACTCTTATTGCCGGCTATTATTCTATAAAAGTAAATACCGCTGCTTAGATTTTCGGAAGAAATCTGAAAAGAATGTTCGCCTGCACTTAAATTACCGTTAAATACAGTATTTACCAATCTACCGTTAATATCAAAGACTTGCACCTTAACATTTTCGTAACTCATAAGAGATAATGAAATAGTAGAATTTGCCGAGTTTACCCCCATGCCAAAAGGATTCGGGTAATTTTGATTCAAAACAAAATTAATTTCCTCTTTTGTATGATCATAAATAGACTGCGGTTCGCCGGGAAAATAAAACGAAATCATATTCATAATATTTGCGCGCCACAAGCCCCAGCTATGCCCTTCGGGCAATTCTCTCCAATAAAGCTCGTATCCTTTGGTGAGGAGTGAATCTCTAAAAGTTCTCATATTTGTAAAAAGAGATTCATAAGTTCCCCAAACTGCAAAAAATTTGATATTCTTTTTAGGAGCGTTAACAATCAAATTAAAAACTTCATAGTTATTGGGCCAAAAAGCCGAAGAATGCAACCCGCAATTCGGAAAAATTTCAGGATATTGCCAAGATATCAATGCCGAGATATTTCCGCCAAATGAATCACCGAGAACCAATCTTTTACTTCCTTCGGAAATTGTTTTGTATTTATTGTCGATAAAAGGAACGAGTTCTTCGGCAAAAAATTTCGAATATTGGTTTCTTTTCCCACCGGCATATTCATCGTTTCTATTGTTCGGAACCACAAAAACACCAATCACTTTTGCGATTTTCCCGCTATCTAATCCGTTTTCGAGCACTAATTTAGATTGCGCAAAATTAACATAATCTGACCCGTCTTGAAAATAAACAGCGGGGTATCTCTCAGATGATTGCTGGTCATAACCGGGGGGTAAAAAAATTATCAATTGAAAACTTGAGCTTGTATTTACCGAAGTGATATTATCAAATAGCAATGTGCCTTGCGGAACACCCGGATAATATTTTACTTCCCAAGGTTGAATATAATCAGGCATTGCGAGTTCTGAGTTTGGACCAAAACCGCCTGGTACACGGTTAGGATTATGCGGGTCAAGAATCCAATTACTTCCGTTAATTACAAATTTGTAATCTTGCCTTGCGTTCATTTCAAAAGTTCTAAAATAATAGAAAAAATCAGTAGTTTGAATTCTTGTCATTGCAGTTGATTGAGTAGCTGACCACCCGGTAAAATCTCCTGCCACTGTAGAACTATTGCCGGCACCTCTATAAATAAATATTGCTGCGTTACCCTCAATAACAGGAAACCCTCCGTTATTTGTGTGGTAAACCATAAAACTGTCTAATTTTTGTTGTTTTGATGTAAGGTCGGGTTGTTGATTTACATAGTTAACAAAGCTCATAAAATTTGATTGAGCATAAACCGAAACACTTATTAGTACTATGAGAATTAATTTTTTCATAATCGAATTAACTTTAATTTGTTTTTGTAACTAAATTTCTTGCTACCCTGAATCCCGTAAATTTATCTTGTTGATTTATAAATATAGTACTTCTATAACTAACTCTGCAATATGCAGGGTCTGAAGCAAAAGAACCTCCTCTTCTAACTTTTGCGAATTCTGATTTTGACCCGGTAACCCCGGCGGCATTAGTAAATCCGTAAAGTCTGTAATAATTTTCGCAATATTCATATACATTGCCGCTCATGTCGTAAAATCCGAGTTCATTTGAACTATATTTTCCCGAACTGTTAGTAACACCCCCCGAATTGTTAATAAACGCACCTACTTCACTAATATCGTCACTTCCTGAATAAATATTCGTTCTGTAATTATTTCCTCCTTTTGCTGCAAATTCCCACTCTGCTTCGGTAGGTAACCTGTAACCGTTAGCAAAAGAATCTCTTTTAACTACATCGTTTATAATAGTATAAACTTTTGAGAGACCTTCTTTTTCGCTAAGTGCATTGCAAAACTCCGCAGCTTGAATCCAAGTTAGATTTTCGACCGGTGCCGATTTTTGGTCTGTAGTTTTATGAAACGAAGGATTATATCCCATTACTTCTTCAAATTCAAATTGAGAAACTTCATATTTAGAAAGGTAGAAACTTTTAACTTCGATAGGTAAAACGGGAAATTCATCATTCTCGCAATTAGAATCTTTGGCAGGATAACACCCCATATCAAAAACACCCCCTTCTACTTTTATCATCTCCACAAAAGGTCTTAATACCACAAATTTATAAACTAATATCAATGTGGCAATAAATATAATTAGCGAAATTGAAGAGATTATCACTTTTTTGTTGATTGGGGAATCTACTTTCTCATTTTCTTCATTAACCGTTTTTTGGTCTTCCTGATCAGAATGAGTAGTTTTTACCCGGTAAACCGAAGAACGGGATTTTTCTTCGGCAATTTGACGAATAAAATTCAGTGTTGCTTTTATTTCTTCAATTTCCCTGTTAACATTCAGGTGTTTTTTGAATTTTAATATCTCGTTGCGAAATTCAAGCGCTGATGAAAATCTTTGCCCCGGTTCTTTCTGTGTTGCTCTTTCAACAATCTTAATTAGTTCATCGGGTAAGCCGGGATTTAACTCTTTTAAAGACGGAAGCTTCTCATTAACAATTTTTTGCATTATCTTAAATTCGCTAAGGTCTTTATCCCAGTGATATGGTAATTTACCGGTTAATAGTTCATACAAACAGACTCCCAAACTGTAAACATCGCTTTTTTCATCCGGTGTTTTACCTAAAACTTGTTCCGGACTCATATAAAGCAAAGTTCCTACTTTGTTGCCCGTTTTTGTTAGTTTTTGGTCACCGTCAATTCTTGCAATACTAAAATCGGTAATTTTAACATCCCCTTTTGAATTAAGGAGGATGTTGCCCGGCTTTATATCACGGTGAACTATATCTTTGGAATGTAAATAATCTACTCCGGGGAGCAGTTTTTCTAACAAGTATATTACGAAAGAGAGAGGAAGAGGTTTTTTAATTTTGTGTAAGAGTTCTGATAAGTCAAGCCCGTCAACAAATTCTGTTACAATATGAATACCCTCACCGTCTTCAATAAAATCGAGAATTTTGACAACATTAGGGTGATCTAAAAGAGAGAGAACTTTTGCTTCATTTCTAAAACGCTGTTTTGACCTTTCGTCTGCAGTTAAAGTAAGATTAAGCGATTTTAGAGCAACTATTTCGCCCCTATATTTGTGTTCAGCCTTATATACCACTCCCATTCCGCCTGCGCCTACTTTAGAGAGTAACCGGTATGATTGGATATACTTGGGCATTAATAAGATATGTTGATAAAATGCAATCTGAAATATAATGAATGTTTGAAGAAGATTTAACTGTTAAAGAGGTTATAATTAAATTTCAGGTTTACAGGCATATAATTTTTGGTTCACCTGATTTTTCGGTGGCAATAATTTTCTTGTTTAAATTTCCTGTATCGGTACTTTAGTTAA
>JACSRR010000366.1 GCA_014879635.1 Ignavibacteriaceae bacterium
AATCATCTTTTTAGTTGAAACATTTTCATTTTGTCTTAAGGTATAGAAGTAAACACCTGAGTTAAGGTTTTTTGCATCAAAGTTAACCTCATATACTTTTCCTGATTCAGCGATACCGCTAAAAAGGTTTGCAACCTCTTGACCTAATGCATCGTAAACTCTCAATTCGGCTAAACCATTTTGAGAAACGGTAAATTTAATTCCGGTAGAAGGGTTAAAAGGATTAGGGTAATTTTGAGAAAGTTCAAATACACCCGGCAATGAATTTACATCAACATTTATTACCTGCGAATATTCAAATGATCCGTCAAAATCAACTTGTTTTAATCTATATGAATAAGTACCGGCTGATAAATTATTATCGTTAAATGAATATGAATTTAATTCAGTTGAGTTACCTCTACCGGATACAAACCCAATTTGTTCAAATTCACCGGAGTTATTTCCTCTTTCAATGTAGAAACCATAGTTATTTAATTCAGAGGCGGTTGACCAGTTTAATGAAACTTGATTGCCAAATACCGAAGCCTTAAATGAAACTAATTCTACCGGTACAGTAACATATCCTGTATTAAACGGACCACCCGGAACTAAAGCAAAATCAGGGTTAAAACCAAGATTATCACCTGAAACATTACCGGGAACAGTAACATTACTAAAGAAAGCTGTTGAAGATGATACAACCGCAAAAACTTTAATTTGCGCACCGATTGCCGAGCCTAACTCGCTCAACGGAATTTTCATTTCCCAGCCTCTATTTGTACCAAATGCAGAGTCACATGCAATTGTTAGCGAATTTGCAGAAAATATTCCAGGTGAAGAAGGTCCCATAAAAGCAGAACCGTCAATCTTACCCGAGCCAATATATTGACCTGCAGCAGCTGCATTATATCTCACAGCATCAACATAATAAACCGAATCAGAACCACCTGTATTAATAACAAATCCATAATCTACTTCAAAATCCATTTTGAAGTTATTATTTCCGGTGTTTCCAAATAAATGTCCTGCACCCGGTACTCCACCAAGAGGAGTGCCTGCGGGAGCTCCGTTTACATTAGAGATATCAATAAATAATGCAATTCCGTCGCTACTGGTTTTATTTAATCTACCTTCAATTGCGAGGTACAAATTTTCATTATCGTAACCGTAACGAATTTTATTTGCATACATATTCGGACCAAAACCAAGATTACTATTTTGTTTAACTCCAATAGTTGTATAATCTTCGTTAAATCTTCCGTTAATGTATGGTTTAAAATCAACTTTGTGTAATGCAACACCGTTATTAGTTGATACAACTAATACATACATGTTACCGTCACTAGAAAGAATAGCATCTATAGTACCTGTTCCGTTTGTATTTGTATTCGGACCCGGTGTGGGAGTGATAGCATAAGTTCTCATATTATTAGGAGAGTCTGTTAAGCCAACAATACGAGCATTATTTAATCCCGGTGTGAATTGATAAGTTAAAATGTACTCATTTCCTAAAAATCTGGCTGCTATAGTATTAGTAGTACCGGTAGAAATCACACCACCCGGAGCGGTTGCAATTAATACTCCTTGCGGTGTCCAATATTGCAGATTTTTTCCGCTACTATTTGTGATAATTCCGTTCAGTCCACCCATATCATTTGGTACGGGGAAAACAGAAGCTGCACCACCAAAAGTGCCAGCAGGTAATGTAATTGAATCTGAAAGGAAAAGAGTATTACCGTTGTTATTGGTTGAAAGAATAAAAATCTTGTGGTTGTTTGCATCAGGTACAAAAACCTTCATCGAATTATCGGCAGCTTTACCATAAACTGTGAAATCATCACCCATTCTTTTAATAGCATTTTGAAAACCTTCAAATGCAATAACAGGTTCTGATGTTGGACTATCCCAACGATAAATTTTAAATGGATCTGCGTTAGCTGTTGGGTGTGATACAAGATTAGATGCGTAAATTTTTGGGTTTTCAAAATCGAAAGAAACTTCGATATCATTTAACAAAAATGTACCACCTGAAATACCGGTTACACTTAGTGTACCTTCATCAACACCTGTTGTGGAATTCATTTGGTAAACAAACAAACCGTTATTTCTTGATACTACATAAACTTTATTTCTTGCCCAATCTAAAGCACCGCCTCTTTCGGTATTTCCTGTACCTGAAAACCAAGTCGGTAAATTTGATGTTTCTACAGTTCTCTGCCAAATAGGAGTAACCTGTGCAAAAGACTGTGATATAAACACAACTATTAAAAATAAGAAAGTACTTAACACTTTCATAACACCTCCGGTTATTTTTGTATAATTACAACAAATGCATCTTTAAATTCTTTATCTTGCCATAGTTTATTTCTATATGCATCGGCATCTTTTTTGTCATCAAATGGTGGTTCAACCCTCAATACCCAAAGCCCTGTAGGTGAATCAAAACTAATTGAAATTGATTCTTTTATTTTCTTCACAGCTTTTGATTTGAAAGTTTCTGCCCTATCTTCTGTTGTAAAAGCACCTATCTGAACATAAAAATAAGTTTGAGGAGCAGGTTGTTCAACTGGTTCAGATATCCGTTCGTCAATGGTAACTTCTTCAATCTGTTCAACCTGTACTTCCTGAACTGTTTCTTCTTCTTTAATTTCATTATTTACATTTTCATCAACAGCAGTACAACCGCCGAAAAGAAAAGTTAAAGACAGAAATAAAATAGCAAATTTTTCAATAGTAAGCAACGAACTGCTCCTCATATTTTTAATTAAAATATATATTTAAACTCAGGTGCCTTAATATCTTTAATCGAAATTGGACCTGTTTTTAAAGGTAATCCTGACGGAATTGTTGCCAAATTAATTTTTGGGATAGAAGCACCATAAGCCGCATTAATAGAACTAATAAAAGTGTTTGCAATAACTGCCGCCCCTTGATTAGATGGGTGAACACCGTCTAGACTAAAGAGACCGCCGGTTAAGTAAATTACTGAGAATTTAAGTCCGTCAATAACAATTCCACCTGCTGCAGATTGGGTTGCAGCAGCAAATTTTAAGAACTCGGCATTGATATCGGTATAGACAAAATTTCTTGCAGCAGCTTCAGCTTGTATTTGAGCATTATATGTTCCTACAGCAGTTTTAATAGCAACTATTTCTGCATTATCTAAAACCACATTATTAGATAATGGATTAGAAGGTGATGTTCCTTTTCCTGCTGCTAATTCAGCACTTGCATTCAATGTCAATAAATTCTGGGTCAAATCTAATAATGCTACTGATCCGTCGCCTTTTACACCAAAAACTGCATTAATTCCTTGTTGTCTTAATTGACCGCCAACGGTAGTAACCAATGGAGTAACTGTAACATCAATTAAGTTACCAACAACTACAGGCACGCCTAAAGAAGCTAATGAGTCAAACGATGCCTTTAGGAAAGTTGAAAATAAGGGTTGTGGTGTAATTGGTGCTACTCCGCCGCTTGCTGCGTATCCTAAAACATCGTTATTTCCTAACCAGAAAATCACAAAAGTAGGACTTTGAGCTTTCAATTGCAAGAATTGGGTTAATTGAGTTCCACCTTGATTTCTAAGAACCAAATTAAACATAGGATTTCTAACACCTGCAGCAGCTGTAAAACAAGTTGTTGAATCATAAGCATTTAAGAAATCATATAAAAATGCTCCGGGAATTCCTAAGTTATTATAGGGAGCAGCATAATTTAAATTTAGAGGAACTCCTTTTGCAGGATTTGAAGCTGTTGCAAATGGGGTTAAAGACACAACTTCCAATCTACCGCCTGTACCGGGGTCACTATACGCAGGATATTCAAATTTTGCACCAACCTGGTCTGCAATTAATTTTGCATAAGAATATTCTTGTGCAGATTGATAAAGAGAACTTGATTGATATCCGGCAGTTAAACTGTTACCAACAGCAACAAATCTTGTGAAATTGGCGGAACCGGTTGAAGGTGCAGCGGGTGCGGCAATATCTGTTCTATCCTCGCAACCCGTTACAAAAACTACAACAAACAAAAGTAGATAAATTAATAAATATTTTTTCATTTTAAGGCTTCTCCTATCAGTTAAATCTGTAGCTAAATGTGATTGCAAAAAGATTTGCAGATGCATTGTAAGTTCCGTTTACCGGCGCAAATCCCGGATTTCCCGAATAGCTTATTAAACTATTAGTAACAGTTCTTTGATTGAATCTGAAATATAAGTATGACAAATCAAGGTTAAAGTTTTCGGTTAATTTATAACCGATACCGCCTGAAAATCCAAATCTGTCTGATGAAGGTAAAAGCGGATCTAAATATTCATCCTTAACAGGATTTTTATCATAAGAGAAACCGGCTCTTAAAGCTAATTGATCTGATACTTTGTATTCTGCACCTATTCTGCCTATCCATGTATCTTGATACATTCTTGGAGCTGCTGAAGATGGGAACGCAGGATTATCAAATACTACTTTTAATGTATCGTAGCTTGACCAGAATACATACTGAAAATCTGCAGAAATTGTTAGAGCCTTTGAAGGCATAACAGCAATACCACCAACTATCTGTCCGGGAGTTGTTAGTTCTGCTGAAATTGTACCTGTAGGAACTCTACCTGTGAATTGTGCAGGAGCAGTTGTATTTGCATCACCTCTAAATTTATGTTTAACCGGTGAGCGGTAAGAAGCTGCAATTGTTAAATTTTCGGTTGGCGAATACATTAAACCGGCATTGAACCCAAAACCAAACGTGTAATTACCTTCCAAACTAACTGTAGCTTCGGCATTAAACGGGTAAAGATTGAGTTTTCTAACAATTTCAACAGTTGCATAGTTGAATTGAAAACCTAAACCGAAACTCAATTTATCGCTTAATCTAAAACTTGCGGCAGGGGTAAAACTGTAAACTTTTAAGTCAGTTTTAACGGTTATAAATCTTCCTACCCAATCAGGTTCCCATTCAGTACCTAATCCAAAAGGATTGTTGAACGCAAAACCGAGTGCCCAATCATCTGTCATTTTCTTCGAAATGTAAAAGTGTGACGGGGTGAAAAGTTTACTCACAGTTTTGGATTCTGCAATTGAAGGTGAAGGACCTCTGAAAGATGCAGAAGGAGCAATAATTGTTGTTCCTAAACTCATCTGCAATCCGGGTGAATAAATCAGACCTGCAGGGTTAAAATAGAGAGCAGAGACATCTCTGGCTAAAGCAGTGTAAGCACCACCCATTGCCATTGGTCTGGCTCCATGTTTGTTGATTTGAAAACCACCGGCTAAAACTTCTCCGGTAATAAACATGCAGAGCATTAATAAAAAAGTAATTAAGTGTTTCACTTAGCCTCCTCGAGCTGTTATGATTAATTATTTAATTGAAAATAATTTTGCACCCTTTTCTACAGCAGATTTTTCAGCAACAAATATTTCGCTGATTATCCCGCTAAAGGGCGACTTTATGTCATTCTCCATCTTCATTGCTTCAAGTGTCATCACGGTTTCACCTTGACTAACCTGATCTCCTAAATTTTTTTTGACTCTGAAAACCATACCCGGCATGGGTGATTTTATTGTGCTTTTGTGCGAGAGTATTGAATGTTGGTTAACAACCTTTGAAGCTTTTCTTTCTAGAGAGGTTTCTACCTCTGATTCAAAATAAACACCG
>JACSRR010000367.1 GCA_014879635.1 Ignavibacteriaceae bacterium
CAAATATACAGAATTGAAATGAGTATAAAAAGAACTTCATGTTCCTTTTAGAAGGAATTTGATATTAATTCAAACATTAAATAAATATACTATTCTTTAACAACAAATTCTTCCGGAAAAATAACAGAAACAGAAGTGCCAACCCTGGGAGTGCTCTCAATCTCAAATTTCAATCCAAGTTTTTCTGACATTTCGATACAAAAAGACAATCCCAAACCGGTTCCTTTCTCGTTTTCTGTTCCTATAGAAGTGTACGCATCCTTGCTATCAAAAATTCGCTTTAGAATATTTTTTTCTATTCCCTGACCCGAGTCATTAACTGATAATTTTAAGGCACCTTCAATTTTGGATAATGTAATTTCAATTTGAGAATTTCTATAACTAAACTTAATTGCATTATTGATAAGGTTTACAACAATGCTTTTAACTGCATTTAAGTCTGAGTTTATTTTTCTGCATAAGCCATTGTCGGTAAAATGAATTCTAATTTTCTTGGCGGTATATTCCCATTCTAACAGATCATTTATTATGTGAATGAGAGAACAGATGTCAAAAACCTCTCTTTTTACTTTATATTGCCCACTCTGTAAAATTGCCCACTCTAAAACATTATTAACAAACGAATATAAGTTATTTTGAGAAAGATACACTTTTAAAATGTAATCTTTTATTTCCTCCTTACTCATTATATCAAAATCTTCCAAAATAATGTCCGTTAAACCTAACATTGAGTGAAATGGACCTCTAATATCGTGTGCAATAACTTTGATAAATTTTTCTCTAAGTTCAAGATTAATTTTCAGTTCGTTTGTCAATTTTTCTAAATTATTTTGGTAATTTAATCTTTCAGTTATGTCTTTAATAGTTACAAAATGGAGTAACTTGTCAAACTCAATTATTTCTACCATGGAAAGATTACCCCAAAAGGTAGAGTTGTCAGCTTTTATAAATTCGTAATCTCCAGCCCAAAAACCGGTTTCCTTTAAAGTATTCAGCATCTCATTAATTATTGATTCGTCACGAAATAAATCCTTATGAAATTCACCGATGTGCCTACCAATAACTTGCGAAACAAGTTCAAAACCAAAAAGTTTGAGTAATGCCTGATTACAATCTTCAATTATACCTGTTTCTCCTTGTATCAATAAAAAACCGTCACCGGAGTTTTCGAAGAAACTTTTAATAAGTTTGTCCCTTTTAAGTAATTTTTCTTCTAAAACTTTAGTTTTGGTGTTATCAAAAATAATTCCGATTATTTGTTGAAGTTGCCCATCGGTACCTCTTTTATAAACTTTATTCCTGCTTTTCATCCAACGGTATTGCCCTGATTTGTGCTTTATACGGTATTCATTTTCAAGAACTGTGTCATCATCAGATTGTGCTAAATTGTTTAGATGAGTTATGGTGTGGGGAATATCGTCAGGATGAAGCAAGTCAAACATTATATTATTACTGAATGAGTCAACATCTCCGCTTGTGTATCCTGTTAAGATTTCAAAGTTGTTATTTGAATAAACGAGGGTTTGTTGAAGTACATCAAAAATAAAAATGGCATCAAAAGGAGCTTTTTCAATTAGTTCTGACAATTGTGCTTTCTCTTTCAACAAAATCTCATTCTGTTTTCTCTGGGTGCAATCCTGCCAGATTACCATGATTCCGTCGGCAAATTTGGTAACATTAATATCAAATGCCCGTTTTAGTTTTTTTCCCCCGTAGTAATCTTCAAAGTCTAAAGATTCAATTTCGCGGGCAACACCGGTCTCTAAAACATTACAGTATGTTTGAAAAATATCTGAATCTTTATGTGAAGGTAGAAAATTCAGCAAGGTCATATTATTAAAAGCTTCTTTAGGAGCCATATTTAACCGGCAACCTGCCTCATTTATAAACTCAAATTTAAAATCGACAATTTTACCATTTTCGTCTCTTAAAGCACTAAGTATTGCTAAACCGCTAAGCAATAGATCTAAAATTGAGTATTTTTCGGTTGAAGTAGTTTGGACGTCCGAAAGCGTAAATTTATCTTTTATTGAGATAATGCCGGGTAACTGGTTGAGAATAGATTTAATATCATGCACCGATATTAAACTGTCGTCATAATTTATTCTAAGTGATGCCATTAAAGTCTCCCAAAATTTAAAATTAAATAAAGTGACTACTCATTAATTTTTAAATTTTCGTTTTTAGAACAATAAGATACCAAAATTATTACCTAAATCAAGCATCAAAATTCAATAAATATCTGTTAAACCATTAAATTAACTCAACTTATGAAAATAATCAAAATTTAAGTATTAAAAATTTTAAGAGAGCTTGCTAAGATTTAATTAAACTTTATTTTGTGCAGGGATTCGAAGTGTGATTGTGGTTCCCGAATTAATTGTACTATCAATATTAACATTGATACCAAGTTTTTCAGACATAAGTAGTACAAAGTTTATTCCGAGCCCAGTTCCTTTTTCACTATCAGTACCTAATGTAGTGAATTGATCTTTTTTATCAAGAATCCGCGATAAATTTCCGGATGATATACCACAACCAAAATCTTTTATCACAAGTATGCAAGATTGATCACTATGTTCCAAATTAACTTCAATGGTTGAATTTTTATAACTGAATTTGATAGCATTTGTTAGTAGATTTGCAATAATGCTCTTTAAAGCGTTTAAGTCAGATACAATAAAACACTCCGGTGGTATATTACATATTATTTGAATCGACTTACTTTTTAATTTCCAATCAAGTAAGGATATTACATTTTCAATGAGTGAGGTTAAGTCAAATAATTCTTTTTGAAATCGCCAAGTACCGCTCTGTAAAGAAGTCCATTCTAACAAATTGCATACAAAAGTATAAAGATGATGAAGTGAAAAACCAATCTTTTCGGTGAAATCTTTTACTTCAGCGAGTGAAAAACTGTCAAAATCTTCTTTTAACAGGTCAATATAGCCTATAATACCATTCAAAGGACTTTTTATATCATGAGCCGCCAATTTCATAAAATGATCTCTGATAGCAATGTTATTTTTTAGCTCAATCGCAAATTTTTCTAAATTCTCTTCGTACACTTTAGAGTCGGTAATATCTTTAATTGCAACAAAAAAGAATTTTTTAGAGCCTGTAGTGAAGCCTGAACAAGAAACGCTACCCCAAAAAGTTTCGTTACCTCTAATTAACTCAAATTCGCCTGAGCATTGCCCGGATTCTTGAAGTTTCTGTTGCATAAAATAACGGCTTTTACTTTCGGAAGGGGATTCAAAATAAAAATCGGTAATTGCTTTTCCTTTGAAATCATTTCTCGACGAAAATTCAAACATTTTGACCGCAGCGTCATTACAATCCTGAATTAATCCGGTGTAAGCATCAATAATAAAAAAACCGTCTAAAGAACTTTCGAAAATTTTACTTAATAGTATTTCCCGCTCAATTAATTCGGGACTTAAATTCACCCGGTTTTCATCAACATCTAAAAGCCCTAAGAAACTTACTACATTACCGCTACTATCTCTTTCAAAGGCTTTATCTTTACTCTTAAACCACTGGTAAGAACCCTGTTTTTGTAAAATTCTGAAACTACATTCATAAAAAGTGTCATCATTTCCGTTCATAATCTGTCTGAAGTGTAATATTGATTTAGGGAAATCTTCCGGATGAATTATCGAATAAATAAATCCGGAGCCAATATCTTCTAATTCTTTAGCTGTGTAACCAGTTAATGTTTCAGAATTTCCGGAAGCAAAGGTAATCCGGTTCTCAAGTAAATTAAAAATATAGAAAATGTTTGGAGGAGATTTCAAAATACCGTTCAGGAGTTCAATTTTTTTTAGATGCTCTTTTGTTTGGTAAGAAATGTTTGAATTACTGCTTAAAGTTATTAATAATCCCGAATAGTAACGCGTAGCTTTTAAATCAAGCACCTTTTTATAATCAACCGGGGCTGTAAAATAATTAAAATTGACTCCCTTAAATTCAACACAATTGCCGGTTTGTACAGCTGAGCAAAAACCGTCAAAGACATCTATTTCAAAAAGAAAAGGGAAGTGTGAAAGGAGTGATTTATTTCTGATTTTTTCAAAAGGAATTGATAATAATTTGCATCCCGCTTCATTAATATCATCGAAATTAAAATCATGTATATTACCTTCTTCATCCTTGACTACAGATAGAAGTGCCGCCCCGTTAGGGAACATATTTACTATGCTACCCTGAGAACCCGGAAAATCAAAAACCGCTACAGTTTGTTGATTTTCAACATTCTTAATAATTTTTTTATCAGATTGAGGCACACTTCGCCTTTTTTATACTTGGGTTAATAACCTTCCGCTCATAAAACTATTTTTAATAGTTTCTGACTGAAAAAATAAATTCTTTCATTTCTTATCTTGAAATTACTAAATTACTTTTGTAAAGTCAATAAAATCCGGGAAGGAAAAAGTTGAAAAAAATACTGAATATAATCTGTATCACATGCGTTTTAGTACCCCTCACATATTCACAGTCTTTTAGGATAAAGCGACCTGTTTTAAATCACATCCAAACCAACGGGTCTTATCTCTACGGCGAGCCGAGATACGGAAATGCCGCCTTAGCTCATTTAGGTATTGATATTGCTGCAAGGTATGACACTATTTATTCGGCAACATCCGGTGTAGTAACTTTTGTAGGTTACAACCCGAATGATACCGTTGGGGGTTTCGAGCCAACCGGAGCAGGTAATTATATTGTCATCCGGTCAGAATGGTCAGGCACTAATCACTTCTTCTTTTACATGCACTTAAAAACGCCTTTCGTAAATCAAAATCAAACTGTTACTTTAGGGCAGCCTGTTGCACTTTCGGGAAACACCGGTAACTCAACAGGTCCGCATCTTCATTTTGAGATTAGAAAAGGTTCTTCAAGCTACGGTGTGAACCGTTCAAGGAGAAATGCCGAACTTTGGTGTGCAATTGACGGTATGGGGGCAATTTACGGAACAGTACCCAACGCCCCTAACAGTACAAGAGTGGATATTACTCCTGACCCAAAACCCAGACCTCCTTACACAACTTTTGGTTATGCACTGACTTATAACTTTAATGATCCTTATATTGGAAGTGACGATATTTACGGTGAAAATTACGCAATCGGAGATGTAAAGCCCGGTACATATACAATTAGAGCACTCGGGGGAACATATACACGAGTTGTTACTGTTACGGCGGGTGAAATTGTAAATGCCGATGCTTCAGTTGGTCTTTTTGAAGAAGAATTATTACCGGCTAAAATTACGCTTTTCCCTAATTACCCTAATCCCGTTTATTCAAGCGGAATGAACGGAGGGAGCAGTACGACTATTAATTTTAGTCTAATTAAAGAAGGTTTCGCAAATTTGACGATTTATGATATCACCGGGCAAATAATTACCGAATTATTTTCGGGATTTGCACCGTTAGGCTTATCAAGTTTTACTTTTGAAGCAGCGGGATTACCTTCAGGTGTTTATTTTTATGTATTAAGAACCGATAGTGAAATGCTCAGAGAAAAGATGTTAGTTTTGAAGTGAATTTGGGTTCAACTGATTTTTCGGTGGCAATAATTTTCTTGTTTAAATTTCTTGTACCGGTACTTTAGTTAAATTGCTAAA
>JACSRR010000338.1 GCA_014879635.1 Ignavibacteriaceae bacterium
AGATGTGTATAAGAGACAGTTACAAAGGGTTATTTATCGACAGTTGTATTGAATTCGTTAAATAAAAGTAGAGCAAAAATTATTGATGTATTAAATGAGCAGAATCTACCGAACTCCTTATTACACGGTGATTTATGGGGAGGTAATTATCTGACTGCAAGCACCGGATGTGTTCTAATTGACCCGGCTGTATATTACGGAAGCAGGGAAGCCGAGTTTGGGATTATTTCTTTATTTGGCGGCTTTGATGCCGATTTTTTTAATGGTTACCATAGCATTTACCCACCTCTTAAAAATTTTAACGAACGGCTCGAATTTTACAAACTTTATCATTACTTAAATCATCTAAATATATTTGGTAGAGGATATTTAAGCAATGTTAATTCAATATTAGTACAAATCCTTTAAATACGGTCAACAATATCTTCTTGGTAATGATCTGCACCGATAGCTTTGGAGAAAATTTTAAGAAATAGTTCTGATTTTACCAATTTAGTGTTACATTCAAAAATATCAACAGTTAGAACACCACTTTCAGGAAAAGTATGTAAAACTGCGTGCGATTCTGATAGAATAAAAACTGAGGTTATTGCTTTATCTTCTAAGAATAATGCCTCCGGCGTTTTTTTGACATCAAAAGTTTCAGTAATACCGGAAACTATGTTATAACCGCATTCAATCAAACAATCTTTAAACGCCTTAAGTAAATATTCATTATTGTGTTGAATATAATCAACATCTTGAAAAGTAAATAAATAAGTAAACATAAATACTCAAAAAAATTTTTAACGATACCAAAATTAAATATATTTAGTTTATAAAATAACTTTATTTCTTTACTAAAACCAGGAAACAAAATGCAAGAAAAATTTGATTTAGTGAAAAGCTATATTGAAAATCTCGGTTACACAATTACTTCATCAGATGATGTAAATCATTTGTTGGTAGTGAATAACGAAGAAAAAGGCATTTCCAATTTAATTGTAGATTGTGAAGACCCGATAGTAATATTCGAACAATTTATTGGTGAGATTAAAGAGGAATCAATTGAAAAATACCGTGAATTATTGCGAATAAATAGAGAGTTAGTAGCAGGTGCATTTGTTTTAGACGGTCAGAAAAATCGTCTTTTCTTCAAGAATACTTTAGAATTAAGCAATCTTGACGAGAATGAAGTAGAAGGCACTCTTAATGCACTTAATTTAACTATGGCAGAATACGGTGACACTTTAATTAACATTTGTAAATAAGGAGTAAAAATGAGCATTTTCAAAAGAATATTTAAAATTGGTCAAGCTGAAGCTCACGATTTAGTGAACAAATTAGAAGACCCTATTAAAATGTCTGAACAAGGTATTCGCGATCTTAAAAAAGATTTAGCAAGTGCAATGCAAGCGTTTGCCGAAGTAAAAGCGCAAGGTATTAGATTAGAAAGAGATAAAAATACTTACGGTGCACAAGCTCAAGATTGGGAAAGAAAGGCAATTTTACTTTTAGACAGGGCTCAAAAGGGTACTATGAGTGTTGAAGAAGCTGAAAGATTAGCTAAAGATGCACTTTTACAAAAGGAAGATTGTTTCAAAAAAGCTACCGAAGCCGCTACCAATTTAGAAAAACAGAACGAAATGATTGGTAAACTCTCAGTTCAAATTGACAAGATGAAAAGAGCGGTTTCACAACAAGAAAATGAATTGATCACTTTAAAAGCTAGAGCAAAAACAGCTCAGTCAATGAAAAAAGTAAATCAGCAACTTTCTACAATCAATGCAGATAGCACCATGCAGATGTTAGAAAGAATGAAACAAAAAGTTGACGAAGACGAATCTCTTGCTCAAGCCTATGCTGATATGGAAGGCTTAAATGAAAATTTGTCTTCAAAGATTGATAAGGCATTAGAGTCAAGCGATTCATCTGCCGATTTATTGCTTGAAGATTTAAAGTCTAAGATGCTTAACAAATAGAATTATTGAGGTTAGCTGATGTTTGACTGGTTTAAGAAAAAAATTGCAAAACCTGAGTATGATCCGTTAAATATGTCTCTTACAAACCTTAAAAAAGGTTTTGTACTTGATTATATGTCAAAAACATGGCTCGTGACAAAAGAATACGAGTATGATTGGGGCAATAATGATTTTACAATGGAATATCAGCTAACCTCTTCTAATGAAAATATTTTTCTTCATGTTGAAGAGGATGACAATCTCAAACTTTTGGTTTCAAAACCGGTAAACTTTTCAACTGTCGGTGAAAATCTTGCATCCTATATTAGAAAGAACGAACAACCTCCGGGTCATTTGGAATTTGGCGGCAGAAGTTTTTCTTTAATTTCTGAAACTGCCGGTCATTGCAGAGAGATGACATCTGAAAGGTGGGAGCCATTTATCGCGTGGGATTTTGAAGAGCCCTCCGGTCAATATATTCTTTCATTGGAACAATGGGGAGAAGGTGATTTTGAAGCATACCTCGGGAAAATTGCTTTTGAGTATGAATTTAAAGATATTTTACCCGGAGGATAGTAATGAAGCCGTCATTAATAATGAGTTTATTTTATTTTTCGATTCTTATTCTTTTTGTGGGATGTTCTAAAGAATATATTAAAAACCCTACAGATGATTTTATCAAAAAATTAGAGAAAGACAAAACCTATTCAGTTATTTTATATGATATAGATATTGAAGGTAATTACTCCAAAGACTATAAACATCAATACAAAATAATTTATGAAAATGAAACTCAAACCGCTGATTCTTTAACTGCTTGGTACAAAGTTCCGGAGGATTTTTTTTGGTTAAACGAAAATAATGTTGGTATGGAAATTATATCTAAAGGTGAAGACGGTAAAATTAGTAAAATTGCCGCCCCGGCAGGATTTACCAATTATGTAGGAAATGAAAAATACGGTCAGTGGAAACAAGATGCTTCCGGTACTTCGTTTTGGGAGTTTTATGGGCAATTTGCTTTTATGTCAATGTTGTTTAACACATTTACCACTCCAGTAAATAGAGGCGGTTTTGACAATTACAATAACGGTTACAGAAACAAGCAACCTTACTACGGGCAGCAAGATGCTTCGGGTAAAGCAACCTACGGCACATACAGTACAACTACCGAAAAAACAAAACCTTCAAGCTTTAATCAAAAATTTGAAAGAATTAAACAAAATTCATTCCAAAGAAAAGTAGATACTAAAGTAAACCGTTCATCTGGCAGGAGTTCATCGCCGGGCGTGAGGTCAAGAGGCGGTAAATAATGGATATTGAACTACTGATTGATAAAGGATATTATTTCGCAATTTATTGGCTTTCGGTTTTATTATTAATTGGGGTAGGTAAGGCTTTCTTTTGGGTAGTATTCAGAAAGATTAAGATCAGATATGAGCTTGTTGAAAATGACAATTTAGCTTTCAGCATAATGTATGCCTCATACTTCGCAAGTTTAATCATTGCCATTAGCGGACTTTTGTTAACTCCCGCAAAAGATGATTTGTTAACAGACCTTATTGATATGGCTGTTTATGGAATTTTAACAATTATTCTATTAAATGTTTCCTATTTTATAAATCAACACCTTATACTGTATAAATTTGATACAATTAAGGAAATAATTACCGATAAAAATCCGGGAACTGCCTTAGTTCTTGCCGCATCATTTCTATCAACAGGTTTGGTAATTGCGGCATCAGTATCGGGAGAAGGAGGGGGTTACCACACCGCATTAATCTTCTGGATAACCGGTCAGGTAATAATGATAATTTTCTCAAAAATCTATAATTTCATCACTCCTTTTGATGTGCACGATGAAATTGAAAAAGACAATGTTGCTGCAGGTTTCAGTTTCGCCGGTTTTCTTCTTGCAGTTGCAATAATAATTAATTCTGCGTTTTACGGGGATTTTTTAGGTTGGTACGAAACTCTCACTTTAGTATTATTAGATATTGTAATTGCCTTATTAATTTTACCTTTAGCAAGATATGTAATAGATAAAATTTTTCTGCCGGGCAGGAAGTTATCGGATGAAATTGCTAATCAAGAAATACCGAATACCGGTGCAGGGTTAATTGAGGCAACCGGTTACATATTAGCCGCATTAATTACCGTTTGGTGTTTATGAAGTGATGGAGGCATCAAAAAAAAGATCCTACCTGCTTAAACTCTCTCTTTTTGCAACAGGCCTTTCCGGTATAGTTTCCGAATATATGCTTTCAACCACTGCTTCCTATTTCTTAGGAGATTCAGTATTTCAGTGGACAATAACAGTTTCCTTAATGCTTTTTTCTATGGGAATCGGAAGTAATATAAGCAAGTACTTCACAAAAAACTTACTCAGCACATTCATAAAGGTTGAGTATCTTCTCTCATTTTTAGTATCATTTTCAGTATTGTTCTCTTATTATTTTGCCGGCTTTCCGGAAGTTAGAATGATAGCTATCTATGGACTTGCAATTTTTATCGGAATTTTAATCGGTTTGGAAATTCCACTTGTGATGAGACTAAACGAAGAATTTGAAGAGTTAAAAATAAATATTGCAAATGTGTTAGAGAAAGATTATTACGGGAGCTTGGCGGGCGGAATGTTTTTCGCTTTTGTTGGATTACCTATCATAGGGTTACAATACACTCCTTTTTTGCTCGGCTTGGTAAATTTTGCCGTAGCCACTCTACTTTTAATTAAAGTTAAAGAATTTGTTGAAGATTATTCAAAGTTAAAAATAATTTTTGCAGTTACAGCAACAATTATACTTGCAGGAGCATTTTTCTCAAAAGAAATAATATTTTATGCAGAGCAAAATAAATACAATGATCTAGTTGTTTTTCAAGAGCAAACAAAGTATCAAAAATTGACCTTAACTAAATTTAAAGACAATTATTGGCTATATATAAACGGAAATTTGCAATTTAGTACCTATGATGAGGTATTATACCATGAACCTTTGGTTCACCCGGCGTTAAATCTCACTGCCTCAAGAGGTAAAATATTAATTTTAGGTGGAGGGGATGGTTGTGCATTAAGAGAGGTTGTTAAATATAAAGATATTCAAGAAATCACTCTAATTGATCTTGATAGGGGGATGACCGATTTAGGGAAGAATAATGCAATTTTAGTAGAATTAAACAAAAATTCCTTTTCTGACAAAAGATTAACAGTTATAAATAAGGATGCATACAACTATCTTGAAGATTCAAGCGGTATTTATGATGTAATTATTTGTGATTTCCCCGATCCCCGTTCTGCCGACCTAGCGAGACTATATTCGAAAGAATTTTACGAACTATGCAAACGAAGTCTTTCGGAAAACGGGATTTTAGTTACACAAGCGGGTAGTCCGTATTCAACACCTTATGTATTTGAAAGTATTCAAAAAACAATTGAATCTGCAGGTTTTAGTTCAATCAGGTTTAGGAATCATGTACCAACAATGGGTGAGTGGGGTTTTATACTTGCCTCTAAATCAATTAATGAAGCTGAACTTAAAAAACGGTTTTCTGAAATTAATTTTAATGGAATTGAAACAAAATGGTTAAATAATGAAGCAATACCGTTAATTTTATCCTTTGGAAAAAATTATTTTTTTTTT
>JACSRR010000368.1 GCA_014879635.1 Ignavibacteriaceae bacterium
AAAAGTATAAAAATAAAAAAGCGGACATCAAGCCCGCTTAAACATCACTTCAAAAAATTTAATTTGTTTTATTACTAATTATTTCCTGCCAATTTCAGCAATTCATCTTTAAACTTTTCGTCTAATTGACTCTCCAATTTAAATGATTGAAGCATAACATCAGTTTGTTGAATTAAATTTCTCTTAAAATGTTTTGGTGCAAAAAGAGAACCGTCAACCATATAAATTCTTTTTGTTTTTGTATCGTAGAAAGTATAACTTATAAATGGTCCACCCATATAATTATCAGTGGTTTTCCATAAACCTTGTGTAAAGATTGCATAATTACCGTTAAAATTCACTTCTCTCGATGTATAATCACCTGTAGCCACAACATAAACGGAATCATCTGAAGTTAGATAGTACTTTTCAGTAACTTGGTTTCTGAGTAAGATTATACTGTCTTTATTTAGATATTCGGGCGTCATGTTATCAAAATACTTTACAAAAACCCAGCGCTCGGTATCCGTATTAATCCCTCTCCTGAGCCAAACAAAATTATCTTGTTTGACTTTTTTTGCAACCCTGAAATCTAATTGAACAAAAATAGTCCAACCAAATTCTTTTAAAAGTTGCCCCTCAACATTAAGTTGACGGTATTTTTTATTGTAGGCGGTATTAGAAAGTCTCTCATCAGATTTTTTTTGAAAAGCGTACACAAGATTATCCGAATTTCTTAAAATTTGAAATTCAAGGTCTTCAAGTGTAGGGGCTGTTAAAATAACAACCAATTGACCATCAGCCCACAAATTATCCTTAGAAATCATGACGGTTTCACCGTTCATAACACTTGCTTTTGCTGCTGAGTCAAGAATAGAGTTAATAAACTTGCCGGCAGCGCTTTCAGAATTTAGCGGAGCAGCAATGATAATGTTTTTTTGGTATCTACTATTATTTAAACTTGAAACTTCAATGTTTTTTATTTTAAATAATTGTTCGGGTTGTGGAGTGATGATTATTTTTTCAAATACTGTTGAAATTGTAGATTCAAGTTCTCTAAATTCGGTAGAATCAGAAACTACTAAAATTAAATCTTCATCTCCTCTTGCAACTTTTGGTGACTCGGGGCACCCTAAGAGAAAAAGACTCAACAAAGGAATAACTAAAATTAATACTCTTTTCACAAAAACCTCAATTATTAATTTAGTGTTAAAGGGAGGGAGAAGAACAAATACAATCCCCACATAATAATGCCGGTAAAAACAGGAATAGAAATATTATCATCAACCCAACCGGAAGAGACATTCTCAATAATTGCTGCAATAGCACCGCATACAAAACCGGTCATATATTCTTCGATTGAGCCTGTTTGTTTGGGAATTACTAACACTATTAATATTGTACAAACAAAAAAAGCAAAAGTTCCCTCAAAACTCTTTTTTAGGAAGGGTGTTTTACCATACTTTCTCCCAATCAATGCTGCTATTGCATCACCTATTATTAAAAATGACATGCAAGTTACAACTATAATCTTAGGGAAAATTAGTACACAAATAAAAGCCGCAATCAAAAGATATGAAGAACCGGAGAGATTCCATTTTTTTGGATCCAATTCATGCTTTCTAAAAAGTCCTCCAAAAACCGGATAAAGCAGATTTCTAATTTTTTCATTAGTGAATCTACCTATATCTACACTCAATGAAATAAATGTCATTACGCCAAGTATCCATAACGCAGGCTCCTGAGGAATATGATAATATACTATAGGAATTGATAAGGAAGCAAAATGAATTAGCTTCCTATAAATTTCGTTCTTATAGTCTATCTGTTCGATATCAATTACTGTCATTATTTGATTCTTGGACGGTTGATTTACCTCTTTTTTCTAACATTTCTTTGACATAAGAAGGTGGCTCAGTATTAACTGTTTCAGTTTTTTTAGGGCGTACTTTCCCTTTTTCCGGAATTGGCGGTAATTCTTCGCCTCTCATTATTATATCAATTTCTTCTGCGTCTAAAATTTCTCTTTCTAAAAGTACCATAGAAAGTTTATCGAGCATTTCTCTATTTTCTTTAAGAATTTCTTCGGCTCTAATCATACATTTTGAAATTATTAATCTAACTTCTTCGTCAATGCTAACAGCAGTTTGTTCGCTGTATTCTCTTGACTTTTGTATTTCCCTGCCTAAAAATACTTCTTCATGTTTAGTACCATAGTTCAATGGACCTAATTTCTCACTCATACCCCACTCACAAACCATTCTGCGGGCAATATTTGTAGCTTTTTCAATATCATTACCTGCACCGGTTGTATAATGACCAAAAACTAATTTCTCTGCTGCTCTACCGCCCAACGCATAAGTGATCATTGCTTCTAAATATTCTTTAGCATAGGTATGTTTTTCATCAACAGGCAAATAACTTGTAACACCAAGCGCCCTTCCTCTCGGAATGATTGTAACTTTGTGAACCGGATCTGCATCCGGTATTTTTTTAGCTACAAGAACATGTCCTATTTCATGATACGATGTAGTGAGTTTTTCTTTTTCGGAGATAATTAAACTCTTTCTCTCCATACCCATCATAACTTTATCTTTAGCTTCTTCAAAATCATCCATATCAACAGATGTCTTATTTTTTCTTGCGGCTAAAAGTGCTGCTTCGTTAACTAAATTTGCTAACTCAGCTCCGGCTAATCCGGGAGTTCCTTTTGCAAGGATTTCCAAATTTACATTTTCATCTAATGGAATATTTTTAGTATGAACTCTAAAAATTCCTTCTCTTCCCTTTACATCGGGTCTATCAACAACAACTTGCCTGTCAAATCTACCGGGTCTTAAGAGAGCAGGGTCAAGTACATCAGGTCTGTTAGTAGCAGCAATTATAATTACACCGCTGTTTTGTTCAAAACCATCCATTTCAACGAGTAACTGGTTAAGTGTTTGTTCTCTTTCATCGTGTCCGCCACCAAGTCCTGCACCTCTATGTCTGCCTACGGCATCAATTTCATCAATAAAAATAATACAGGGTGCACTTTTCTTACCTTGCTCAAAAAGGTCTCTAACTCTGCTCGCTCCAACTCCGACAAACATCTCAACAAAGTCGGCACCGCTTATAGAGAAAAAGGGAACACCGGCTTCACCCGCAACAGCTCTGGCTAATAAAGTTTTACCTGTTCCCGGAGGTCCTAATAATAAAACTCCTTTCGGAATTTTACCGCCTAATTTCTGAAATTTTGAAGGGTCTTTTAAAAACTCTATAATCTCTTCTAACTCAACTTTAGCTTCATCGGCACCTGCCACATTCTTAAAAGTGATTTTATTAGACGATTGACCAATTAATTTAGCTTTACTTTTTCCGAAATTAAAAATTCCTTTGGTACCGCCTCCACCGCCGCCTTGCATTCTTCTCATAAAAAGAATCCAAATACCGATAATTAAAATCCAGGGAATCATCCCGAGAAATAAGTTCAGCCACTCGCTAGATTTTTGTTCAAAAGAATAATTAATTCCTTTTTTTACCCAAATCTCGCTCTGATCTTTAATGAACGGTTCAGGTATATATACCGAAAATTTATCAAAAGAAATGTCTTTATCGTTGATTTTAATAGTTGTTTTCTGTGCTAACTCACCAAGAAAAAAATAATTTTTGGTATCGCCAACAGTAACTGTTGCCTTCTTAATTAAATCTTTATTTAATAAATTTTCATATTCCTGGAACGGAATTTCAACAAAATTTGAAGAATCGTCTCTTAACAATTGCATCACAATTACGGCTGCAAGTACAACAAGCCCCCAGCCAAAAACAACTTTCATTACTTTTGACCAATCGAAATTCTCTTCAGGTTTATTTGAATTATTCTTATTTGATCCTTTATTATCCATACTGTACTAAGATTTTCCTTTAAACAAAAAAATTGTTAACTTTAAATATATGAAATTATCTTAAGTTATTTACCCTCTTCAACTATACCGATATGTTTATAAACCGATTTAAGGTTCCTAAATTTTTGTGCAAGGTCTAAGCCGTAACCTATTACAAAATTATCAGGGATATTAAAACCGGAATAATCAATCGAAATATTATACTTAATGCTTCGTGGTTTCACTAATAACGAAACAATTTTAACTGATTTTGGTTCATGTCTCTTTAAATGTTTTAAAATAAATTCAACCGAAAGCCCTGAATCAACTATATCTTCAACAATTATTACTTCTCTGCCTGTTAAAGTTGCATTAATATCTTTTAGTAAATCGACCTTTCCGGATGATACTTTTGCTTCATGATAGCTTGAAAGCTTCAGGAAATCAACTTCACAATCACCTTCAAATTCTTTTAACAAATCAGAAAAAAACATGAAGGAACCGTTCAGAATTCCGATAAATACCGGAATTTTGTCTTTATAATCTAAAGTTAGTTGTTTACCCAATTCTTTTACTTTTTCGAGAATTTCTTTTTCACTCAAAAAAACTTCGAAAATATCGTTTCCAATTGTAATTTTATTCATTCTTAACCAAAGTTAATTTTAATATTTTTTTAGTCTCATTTTTTATGAGAAATCTGTTATCCAATCTATAACCGATAACCCAAATAATTTTATTTTCGTTCAGTAGTAAATAGACATCTTCCTTTGCACCGGAAGTCAATTTTATATCAACAAGGTATTCGGAAACCAGTTTTCGCCCTTTCATTCCTGTTGGATAAAAATAATCACCGTTTTGCCTTTTCCTGATAGTTAAGCTTTTAATTCCCCCGGCATCAATAAATTCAACGGTTTTATCTAACGCAAATTCCGGATTAAATTCTTTCTCAAAATTTGTTAAAAGTTCATTTTTGCTAAATTTAACAGAATCACCGGGTTTAAAATTAATTTCTTCAAACCTTTGCTTAATTGATTTTCTGACCTCAATGTAGCCTCTTTCTCTAACTGCCTCGTTATTATTTCCGAGGTCAATTTTTTTCCCCTGCTGATTAGAGAAAAGAGCTAAAAGAGTGTAAAAATTCCGGTGATTTAATGATACATCAAATTCTTCAAATAATAGTAAATTTAATCTCTCTAAAAGTAGCATTTTATTAACACAAATTAACGGATCTAAGAGTAAAAGCCTGCCCGGTTCTATTTTAATATACTCATTCAAATCAACATCTGTGTTAGAATCATCCACTCTCTCTTGAAAACTGACTAAATTTTCTGTTAATCTTACTAAAACTTTTTCTACCGAAGGATTAATTTTTTCCTTAATTACGGGTAGAATTAAATTTCTAACCACATTTCTTTGATAATCATTTTCGTGGTTTGATTCATCTTCAACATAATCTAAATTTTTAGCTTTTAGGTAATCGTAAATTTCTGATTTTTCTAATGAAAGCAACGGCCTTATTATTTTTTTGTTTTTAGCAGGAATTCCTCTAATACCATTTACTCCCGTACCTCTAAAAATATTTAGTAGAATTGTTTCGGCGCTATCATTTAAATTGTGGGCAGTTGCTATCTTGTTAAGTCCGTTATTTAAGGCAATATCTTCTAAAAGTTTATACCTTAAATTCCGTCCTGCCATTTCAACAGATATTTTTTGTGCGGCTCTGTGAGCTTTGATTTTACTTTCAGCAA
>JACSRR010000369.1 GCA_014879635.1 Ignavibacteriaceae bacterium
AGCGCAGTGAAGGCTAAAGGGTAAAGGGTAATCCAGACTGGGTCCGGGACCAAACAAAGAACAAAGAACTCTTTTACCTCTGCGGTTAAATTATCTTTTGCCACCGAAAAATCCTTTAAGTCATTTTTTTATATTTTAATTAATGAGTAATTTTAAAGAGATTTTTTAATAAAAAAGTCAATTAAAACTTGAAAACAATGATTGTATGACAAACTGTCAAATACAAAGCGTTAAGCAAAAAGCTTAAGGCAAAAAGTCGTTCTAAATTCATATGTAGAAAAATTTATAAAATACAAACGAGGAGTGGTAATTATGATTTCTGAAATTACAAAGTTTATAAAAGATCAAGCAGGACTATTCGGTGCCAAGACAGATAATGAATTGAGTAAATCTTACGTTGAAAGAAACAATACCGGGTCAGAAGCACTAAAAGACAATGGTGCATTCTTTGGTTTTATTCACCCAGATGAGCAAGGATCTGGCCCATATCATGATTTTTCATTGACAATTTTTCCAAATGACCAAGACAAACCTTGGTTGGTTTGTCTTGGTATTGGTTCAAGTGGCTTTAAAAATGATTATGAGCTTGCAACTTATCCTGGACTAAGAAGATTATTTGCAAAATTAGTTGATGAAAGCGGTTTTTGTAAAACTGACTTTTCAGATATAGAAACAAGCTTACCGAGATCAATCACTGGAAACCCTAAATTACAGCACATTAGAAAAACGATTACTACTTACACCAAAGTGTTACCAACTTGCCAAATCGTTGAACACCCAACCAGTGAAGTTGGAAAACAGATTATTGCCGCATTTGTCGCAGCTTATGCAAAACTAAGAGAATGGCCTACAAACAATGATCACAGAAATGCAGTTTCAAGAGCTTTACAACCATTCCAAAAAAAAGAAACAATTGATGAAACAGAAGAAGTAACAAATCTCTTAAAAGAAAGAAAATATGTTGTTCTCCAAGGACCTCCAGGCACCGGTAAAACAAGAACAGCTAAAAGTGTAGCTGCACAAATTGGTGCAAAAACATTTTTTACACAATTTCACGCAGAAACCAGTTTTTCCGATTTTATTTTTGGAATAAGACCAGATATAACAAACCAAGAACTGAGATATAAGGAATACTTAGGAAGTTTTACTGAATCTATAAAGTATGCGATTGAACACAATGAAAAAAGTGTTATTTTAATAATTGATGAAATAAATAGAGCCAACCTTTCAAATGTATTGGGTCCAATATTTTATCTTTTTGAATATAAAATGGATATTTCAGATGTTGAAATTGAAATTTCCCCGAATTTCAAGTTAAATAAACTGCCCGATAATTTTTTCGTAATCGCAACAATGAACACTGCCGATAGAAGTTTGGCAGTCGTTGACTTTGCATTAAGAAGACGTTTTGCATGGTATACACTTAAGCCCAAAGCTATAAATTCCAAAAAGTTTTTCGAAGATGACTTTACAAAAATTCAAGAAATATTTGATTGGTATGCCTCTAGCAGTGAGCTTACTTTACAACCTGGTCAGGGCTATTTTATTGCTGACTCTGAGAATGAAATGAAAAATCGTATTTGTTATGAAATATTTCCATTGATTAAAGAGTATTTACAAGAAGGACTATTACAGAACGCAAAAGAAGAGTTCAGCAACTACTTTTCGAAAAGAATAAATCTATCACTTTTCGAATGACAAAACTGGTTGATATTTTTTGTGAAATACCATGTTTAACTGAACAATCCATACAGTTAAGTGGAATTGTTTTGCAAAAGAAATGGTTTAAGGCAGCTGATAAAAGAATAATAGGGCAATACCTTCAAAAATTCATAGATTACAATTCAGAACAATTTAAATTTCTTGGTGTCCAGCCCTACATTTTAGGATCTGACCAAAATACAAGATTAGCTTTCCGTACTTCAAGTTTTATAGGTGCAATTCCGCTACGGGCTTCAGATACCGGTAAACAAATTGGTGATTTTGTTGTTATTCCCAGGTTTACCGTACATGACAGATTTGAGGACTACATTGAAATTCTAAATCTACTTGATGCGGAAATTAGTCCCGACGTAATTGATAGTTTACCTCTTGCCTCAGGTAAAAACTTTAGACCTCCGTTGTATTTAGAAGCTATCAAATTTATTTCTGCACTTGAAAAACTGACAATGAAAAAGTGGCAAAAGTTTGACAATGTTGAAAAATTTTCAAATCAGCCCACTGGTCAAATCAATTGGACTAAATATATCACCAATGAATACAAAGTTGAAAACCGGCTATTGTTTTCAGCAAGAACTAATATATTGAGTGAGTTTCACACTGAATATTCTGAAATCAGGTATGTATTTAATTTGTGTAAAGACGATCTACTTTCCGCTAATACTCCTTCAAGAATTAAAAACATTCTAAGGAACAAATTGTCTATTCTTGAAGAGCGTTTGTATCATCACCAACCAAAATCAACAAATAGAATTACGATACGGTCTTCTGACATTCCTGCTGTAAAAGCTTGCAAGAAACAGGCAAATAAAATTCTAAACTTTAACCTCGTTGATAGTACAGCCTGGCGTGTTGATTTTTCAGATGTTTTCGAAAAGTTTATTCAATATATTTTTAAAGCAGTAGCAAAAGAAATAGGTGGACGACTTTATACAAACTTCAAGTTTCACTCTAGGACCTCAAGGCATTACTCTTGGGAACTAAAACACATTGAACCAGATGCAATTTTTCAGAAAGGAGATGTTTTGGTTTTTATTGATGCTAAATACAAGTCAAACCTTTTCAACAAGTTTGATCAAAGTGAAATACTAAAAGAAGACCACAGACACGACTTACATCAAATTATGGCGTATTCTTCATTCAGTAAAACAGATTTTAAAAATGGTTTTCTGTGCTATCCATCAAATTCTATTGAAATAAAAAGTATTCAATATAAAAACGGAATTAATGAAGTGACAAATACAATCCTGATCTTGGGTGTACCATTAAAAAAGGATAACAAAAAAAAAAAAAAAAGACTTATAATCAACAATTTAATTGATCTTTTAGATACTTAATTTATTAAGAAAAAATGCCAGAGGTGAGAGGATATTCATCAAATGGCTTATATAATTAATCTGTGGTAAAAGTGATTTTTCTATTGAGCTTGTAGTGAACATAAAGAAAAAGCTATTAATATTTTGTTGAAATCAAGAAAGTTTTTTTATTGAGGCACTAGCGTCGTAATAAAGCTTTTCATTCAACCATCTAAAGATGACAACTTAGGAGTTTAAACCTCCTGATTAAAGATTTACTAAAAAATATTTCAAATTACAACTTTAAGAATCAAATGCGGTGAATCAAAAATCACCGGATATTGAGCAACAATTCGACTTTACTCAATCCCGGTCAGTACGGGAGCAAAGGGAATCGCAATGAGCGGATGCCTGACTTTGAACCCCGAACCCATCTCTTTGAACTTCTTTTGTTCTTTGGCAAACTTAATTTATCAGATAAAATATTTTTGCTAGCGTTAATCAATTACAGAGCCGGATGCAACCATTTTGCCGTATTTTGTGCCCTCTTGTGTAGTAACGCTGTAAAAATATACACCACTTGACATATTTGATACATCAAGATAAAAGTTGTGACTTCCTGAATTAAGTTCATTATGATAATTGTAATAAACTCTTTCGCCTAAACTTGTGAATACCTCCAAAATCAAAAAGGAATTGCTTGACAAAGTTACCGGAATTTTAACGGTGTTATCAGTTCCGGATACAAATGGGTTTGGGAAAGATTGCCCCAGTTCAAATTTAACCGGATTGTTTGAAAAGTTTACTGAAATTTCGGAAGAAAATTCAAATTCGCCTGAAAAATCAACCTGTTTAAGTCGATACTTATTAATACCTGCGAGAGGCTTCTCATCGCTATAATTATAATAACGGGGTGAATAAACCGTGCCTGCACCCTCAACAAAAGATAAGACATCCCAACTACCGGAAGCGGGGTTAAATCTTTGAACAAAAAAACCGTAGTTATCAATTTCTGTAGCGGTTTCCCAAACAATTTTTATACTACCGGCAATAACAGAAGCACTAAAATAAGTAAGTTCAACCGGGAGAGGGTTATCTGAATCAGAAAAATTGGCTATATTAAAAGCAGGCTCGCCACCCGCCTCGTTAAAAGCACCGCCGACTATCATTTTGGATAACGAAGGGGCAAGAAACATTGTATTTACTCTACCGTTGGTTCCTCCACCTAAATTATACCACCTGATACCATCATATTTTGTTACGTAATTCCCCGGAAAGGTAAACCTGCCCCCGGCATATAAATCGCCTGAATTAAAAACTAAACTATGAATTATATCATTGGGAGAATTCAGAATTTCATTCCAACTAACCCCGTTCCATTTCATTAAGGAACTTGAAGAATTAAAACTACCACCGGCGTAAATATCGTTTCCGTTTACAGCGAGAGAATAAACAGTACCATCGAGACCAGAACCGATTGCAGACCAAGTACCGCCAGAAGATTTTTGAATGTTGTTGCCCGGTTGACCCAGAAATGAACCACCTACAATTAAATTTCCTGCTGAAATAGCAAAACAATTAACAACACCGGACGCAAATTCTAGAGGAGTCCAATCAGTACCGTCATACTCATAAACCATTGAGGTGTTATTACCAAATTCACCGCCAACAACCAATTTATTATTATATACTATAAAAGTATTAGTCTGCCCACTAAAGGGTGAATAAATATAATTCCAAACACCAGCGTCCAAAACAGCTATAGAATAATTATCAGAATAGTTAGAAATCACATAAAGATCACCGTTAAATTCAGTTATGCCTTTCACAGGAGCATATAAACCTGTTCCCACTGTTACCCACTCTGTACCGTTCCACTCGGCAATATAACCCGGAAAGATGCCGCCGGCATAAATTTTATTTGAAGAAGAATTATAGAGGCATAAAACAGAACCGTCAAATGATCCCATTGCGCTCCAAAAAATTACTTGAGGTGAATTTTGTGATTGAAAGTTTTTATTTGTTTGAATTTGTTGTTTTTGAGAGTATCCGGTAAATTGAAGAGCTAACATAACCGGAAAGAAAAGTAAAAGAAATTTCATAGCTAATAAAATTTAATGATAGTAAAAGTTAAAAATAAAGAGTTTGATCAAAAAATACAAACAGATGAGAGAAAAATTGGTTGGTTTAATTAATTGGTAATACAAAAATGTTCGGGGTTCGGTCCCGACCCGGTCGGGAGTAGTGAAGAGTGAAGGGGTTAAAAATACTGTTCTTAGTGCTTAGTTCGTAGTTCTTGGTTTTTAGCCCGACTCCGTCGGGACTGCGGTCGGATTACGACTGAAATAGGGCTTTCTGAGCATTGTCGAAGAATGCCATTGGTTTAGGGGAAAATTATGCACGCCGCAGGCGGGCTATCTGTTCACTGTCAGCGAAGCGAACTGTCAGTGATCCCGACACAACTCGGGAGAACTTTCAACTGTCAACTACTTTTTTTTGTGACACCTCCGGCGTCAAAAAGTAAAATGTATTTTTCACATTTCCCCTCTGTGTTCTCGGCGTGCTC
>JACSRR010000479.1 GCA_014879635.1 Ignavibacteriaceae bacterium
CTTTGCTTCATTAATAGAGAATAATATCAGAATCAATTCGGATAAATTAGCAACAGCTTTAGAAAATTTAGCTCTGAATAATGATATGTTGGGCTGGGTTACAGAAATAGAGAACATTCTTGACCTTTTGAGTAACCGTGATTACCAAAATTTTGATGAGAAGTATGTAAAGATGTTATTTATAACTCTCGCTTCATTATCGCCTATCTATATAATAAAAAGCGAAGCTGAGATAGCCGGGGAGTACCCTGATTTAATGTATTTGTTCAGAAAACCATACAAACCAAACTACCAATTTTTAATAGAGTTAAAGTACTTAAAAAAGAGCGAGTCAAAAAAACTTCCCAAAACAATGGAAATAGCCACACAACAAGTGAACCGGTATTTACAGAAACCTGAAATAAGTGAATTAGAAAGTTTAAAGGCTTATGCCATAGTGTTTGTAAGTAAGAAGGCGCATTTTCATTTAGTGGGTGGTGGATAGATGCGAGACGCAGTTGGCAGATCGCTACGCTGATAGTTGATAGTGAACAGTAAGCCCACCTGTGGCGGGAATCAACCTCGTACCCCAGCACTCCGAACTTTTACCTCGGTGTGCTTTCTACGGTAAAAAAAATCCGGGTTTAAAATATTCCCTGTGTGCTCATTGCGCTCTACGGTTAGAACAAAATTAAAAAACTGCACTGTCACTTTAAACTATAATTGTTTCTTACAACTAAACTCTTAAATGAAAAAAAATATTCTTCTCCTCTTTTTACTCCTCATCTCAAGCCGTTATACTACGGCACAATATTTTGAGGACGAATTTCCACGAATAGGATTTGGAGATTTTTACTATCTAAAACTCTTCCCTCCTTATTATAACTACGATTCATCAAGACTCGATTTTTCTGCACAAGGTTACTACTATGATAAATTGGAAGAGCTCGGATTAACCCACATTGTTACAAAAGCCGGCGATATCTCATACAAATACAACAAAAAACTGAAAATACTCGATTTTAATTTTGCATGGAAAAGTTTTAACAACAAAGATTACCTCGCTTACGCCTACGCCCGGGCACAGGGAAATGATTTTAATTACTATCCTTATGAACTCGGGGGAGATCCCGCTCCTCTTTCGCTTAAAAGCGGCTTTGGTGATTCCGTTCACACAAATTTTTGGACATCCTTTTCTAACAACGGGTTTGTTAACGGAAATTACTCGCACCCCTTTGTTACCGGCAAAAAAGTTTTCTACGCTCCCGGAAGCCAATCAAAAGAATTCACGGTATTTAATACACGGTTAAACAACTATCAACAATCAAACGGTAGAATTGACAATTCTCATATTTATTCATATAAAGCTGCATTTAATGTTTATGCAGAAAACCGGGAATTGTTAAACAGCCGGGATACCCTTTTCATTGTTTATATTTCCGAATCTCCCGTAACAAGTACATTTTCTCTCTCGTTTTTTAAAGATACGGAACTAAAAAATCTTAAAATAAACGGAGTCACTATTCACAAGTTCTCTTTTACGGCAGATGAGTTTATTCCGGAAAAGTTTAGCACATTAATTACTCCCGGATTTCAAAAGCCCGGCGAATTTTCAACCCTGTTGCAATTGAGAATTGTGAGTACGGGCAAAACAGGTTTGCATTTCGACAAATTTGCCATTTACGACAATAAATACGAAAATCTGTTTCTATCTACCCCTGCAATTCAAGACTCAATCAGAGAAGAAATTAGATCTGGTATGTATGCCGCTTTTTATGAAATTGCTAAGAATCCACTTTATGAGCACCCGTATTTTGACGAACCTTGGTTTAACGCATCACGCGCTTTTAACACAGTATCTATGATAGCAGCACAGGAAAACGGAATAGGAGAGGGGAAATATTTGAACGGAGCAACGGGTGACTATGCAGATTATTTCCTCGATTATACGAATAAAAACAGGTATTACCCTTATGTATTATACAACCGCTACCCAATTTTGTGTGGAACTGATTCGGCTTCCGAAGGAGAAAACAGTCTTCAGATTGCACTTCAGAATTTGATTAAATACACAGATGCAAACGGCTTAACTCGCGGGCTTCTTCCCGCATATCAAATAACAAAAGATTCTGCCGGAGTTTCACTTAGCAGACGCTTTGTACACACAATTCAGGTTCAAGCTGAATACTTCGTAAAAAATTCGATGCTATCTCGCTGCGTTTACAGGGCACCCACTTATAACGAAATATTAATACAAGGTAATCTCGCATTAGCTTATGGTGCAACGGGCATAATGTATTATACAACTTTTACAGGAACCCACGGAGCAAATATAAATCAAGACCTTTGGGCTTTTTACGGTCTTTTTGACGAACAGGGCAATCAATTTGACGCTGCTTCTAAAGGAATAGTACAAGACCCGGCACAATTGCAAATACCCAACAATAGATACTTTGCCGTTAAAGAGCTTAACCTCTTTATCGAAAAAAATAAGAGCATCTTTTTAAATTCAGAACACCTAAGCGTCAAGAGTGTAAACGCTGCAACAAAACTTAAGTTCGGAAATTTAGAAGTTGCAAATTTTAGAGCAGGAAAAGAGAAAAATTGTGTGATAGATTGTTTTGACAATATTGAATCAACATTTTTAGAAGCGGCAGTTTTCCGGAACAGCAATGAGAATTGCTACTACCTCTTTTTAGTGAACCGCAGATGTCTTGAGTCTGAAACCCGTTATGTTAGCTTCACAATAACAGGGGGAAAACCTGATTCAAATATCAGAATTTCCGAAATTGATAGCGTTACCTCGTTCACGGTAAAAGAAAACAGTTCAATCGAAATTGAGATAAAACCCGGTAGAGGGAAGTTTATAAAAATTGAGGAATGAGTAGAATAGCCAATTAAATTTTTAAATTAAAAACCGGTTAAAATACCGGAAGGATAAATCCCCCCGGTACCAACCAAACAAAAAGGAGGCACAATTTATGAGCCATACTTTTTCAATCAAAACTTGAGATCATGCCGTCAATAACTTGAGAACGCGCGTGAATTTCATTCAACTTTTGAATCATTTTAAGAATAGCAACTCTTCTCTCTTCCATCAACTCGGTTAGGAAAGTTTTAATTTCAGGAGAATTGCAATTTTCTAATACTGATTCGTAAAATCTTACGGCTGCGGTTTCCCGCCGGAGAGCTTCATTAATTGAAGCACACGAGTTTTTGCAAATATGTTGGCAAGTAAATAACCCGGATTCCATTCTGGTTCCCTCTGTTTTATAGTTTATGTTAATGCTTCTGCAAATGATTTTGAAGCTATTTCTTTACCGCGTCTTAATGCTTGTTCGTTAAGCGGTAATAAATGATGATGACGCTCAGGGAGTACCTTTGTTAGCGCTTTTAAAACGGTTTCAAACTTTACAACAGGTTTGAAGTGTAAAAAGGCACCCAGCATAACCATATTGGCTACTTGTTTCTTTTTTAGATTTTCGGCTTCATGAAGTGCTTCTAATCTTACAATTGTTATATCAGTTCTTGTTGGCGGATTTATAATTGTTGATGCTTCGTAAATTAACAATCCACCCGGTTTAACTGCCGATTCAAATTTGTCTAACGAAGGCTGATTCAAAACAATTGCACTATCAAATTTTGTAACTATTGGCGAACTAATCTTTTTTTCTGACACAATAGTTATACAGTTTGCGGTTCCGCCTCTCATCTCCGGTCCGTACGAAGGCATCCAACTTGTTTCTTTATCTTCGAACATTGCCGAATATGCCAACATCTGACCCATCGATAAAACACCTTGCCCGCCAAATCCCGCTATAATAATTTCTTCAGTTTTCATGGTGATTATCCTAATTATTTTTCACTAATGTTGATATGCCGGTTTTTTCGTCGGGTACTTTAATTTCACCGAGCGGGAAATAAGGCAGCATATTTTCTTCAATAAATCCTACAGTTTGAACCGGAGTTAATTTCCAACCCGAAGGGCAATTAGAAACTACTTCAATAAAGCAAGTACCTCTATTTAACTTCTGATATTCAAACGCTTTTGTGAGTGCTTTTTTTAACATTCTTACATATTTTGGCGAATGTACCGCGTGCCTTGCTACATAATACGCACCCGGTAAGTTTGCAATTAATTCGGTAATTTTTAGCGGGCTGCCCATTGTTGCCGATTCTCTACCATAAGGCGAAGTTGATGTTTTCATACCGATTAGAGTGGTAGGAGCCATTTGTCCGCCGGTCATACCGTAAATTGCGTTATTAACAAATACAACCAAAATATTTTCACCTCTATTAACAGTGTGAATAGTTTCAGCAGTACCAATAGCAGCAAGATCACCGTCTCCTTGATAAGAGAATACATATTTATCGGGTCTAACTCTTTTAATACCGGTTGCAACAGCACTTGCTCTTCCGTGAGCGGCTTCTTGCATATCAACATTCATATAGTGATAAGCAAAAACCGAACATCCTACGGGTGCAACACCAATAGTTTCTTCTTGGATTCCTAATTCACCAATAACTTCCATTAAAACTTTGTGAACAACGCCATGACCGCAGCCGGGGCAATAGTGAAAAGGGGTTCCGGTTAAAGTTTCGGGATGATTATCGTAAACTAAACATTCCGGGCTTACTAAGGTCTTTTCCATTTTAATTCTCCCGTATCAAATTAAGTCTGTTTCAATTTTGTGCAAAATTTCTTCCGGTGTAGGGATCATTCCACCCATTCTACCGTAGAACTCAACTACTGATTTACCGTTGGTTGACAATCTAACATCTTCAACCATTTGCCCGGCATTCATTTCAACTACAATCATCTTTTTGATTCTATCAGAGAGTTCAAAAAGTCTTGCAACAGGGAAAGGGAATAATGTAATTGGTCTTAATAATCCTAATTTTATTCCTTTCTCTCTCGCTAAATCAACAACTTTCATACAAATTCTTGCAGAAAGTCCGAATGCAACCACTAATATTTCTGCATCTTCTACCATAGTTTCTTCATAACGAACTTCTGATTGCATTGCAGTATATTTTGCTTGAAGGTGTGTATTAATTCCTTCCATTTTTTCGGGCTGAATAAAGAGCGAAGTTACAACATTCTGTTCTCTGTCTTTCGATTTACCCGTAGTAGCCCATGAAGGAGTTTCGTGAGGGAGCGAACCTTCTGCGGGTAACTCAACCTTTTCCATCATCTGCCCTAATGCGCCGTCAGCTAAAATTAAAGCAGGATTGCGGTATTTTTCAGCAAGTCTGAAACCGTCAAAAACGGAATCAACCATTTCTTGAACACTTGCCGGTGCTAAAACTATTAATTTATAATCCCCGTGCCCGCCACCTTTTACGGCTTGAAAATAATCCCCTTGCGAAGGTTGGATAGTTCCTAATCCGGGGCCACCTCTCGTAACATTTACAACTAAACAAGGTAGCTCTGCTGCCGCAATATATGACATACCTTCTTGCATCAAACTAAAACCGGGGCTTGATGAAGATGTCATTGCTCTTGTTCCGGCACCTGCTGCACCATAAACCATGTTAATTGAGGCAACTTCACCTGTCTCTTATACACATCTGACGCTGCCGACGACGGAGAGAGT
>JACSRR010000267.1 GCA_014879635.1 Ignavibacteriaceae bacterium
TGAAACAATTTTTGACTTCAATAACAAAACTATTCGAAGTCCCCGTAGATTTTTCAATACGGGAGAGATAAATAATAGCTGTTTTGAAATAAATAAATTCTTTTTGAACTTCTTAACCGAATATAATATTGCTGTTCCCGAATTTTCACACACTGAATCAGGTGCTATTAAAAACAAAATTAACACAACTTTTCAGTTTTATTTGACGGTTTTTAATTATCTCCCGGAAGAGATTAATAAGCAACTTAATGTTAATTATGATTATAATTCGTCTTTAGCTTATCACAAAGTTTTTTCTATGCAAGATTCCTCTCTCTTTCTCAATGAAAGTATGGTAAACGCTTTTAATATGTGTGACCCTGAAGAATTTAAGTCAATTGTGAGAATTGCTTATAAAATTAATGCGATTTTAAAACCTTTTTTTGAAAGAAGAAAGTTTCTGTTATTATCTTGTAATATATTATTCGGAAAATTTGAGGAGAAGTTGGTTGTTATTGGTGATTTCTCCCCTTTTTCTCTTAAAATAAGCGAAAATCTTGAAAACACCGGATTAGAATTTAATAACAACAAAGAATTGATTAAATATTTAAAAAATATCGAAAGGATAATTAAATCTTGAGTTTAACAAAATACGGTTACTCCACCATCGGAGTTATGAGTATCATCGCATTTGTCTTTCTGATTGCGGGTTTATATTTTAACAATATGCCACTTAAAGTTTTACTTATTGCTATTGCTGTTGCATTAGTTATCTTCACTCTAAATTTCTTCAGGGACCCCGATAGAACAGCTCCCGTTACTGAAAGCGGGGTAATATCGCCCGCCGATGGTAAAATTATTGTTATTAAAGAAGTTTTTGAAACCGAGTACCTTAAAGAAAACTGTATTCAAATTTCGGTTTTTATGTCTCCTTTAAATGTGCATGTTAATAGAATACCGGTTGACGGAGTAGTTACTTACTTGAAATATCACCCCGGAAAATTTATTGCTGCGTTTGAAGATAAGGCTTCAACAGAAAACGAGAGATTCTACACCGGTATTACAAAATCATCAGGCGAGAAAGTGCTTTATAGCCAAATTTCCGGTTTTGTTGCCCGCAGAATTGTAAACGAATTAAAAGAGGGTGACTCTGTAAAAACAGGTGAAAAATTCGGAATGATAAAATTTGGTAGCAGGGTTGATGTATTTATGCCGGTTGGTTCTAAAGTAAATGTGAAATTAGGTGATGTAGTAACAGCCGGAGAAACAATTTTAGCAGAATTTGTTAAATAAGATGTCATCTCCAATTAAAATTATAATACCTGCATTATTTACTATCGGAAATTTATTTTTTGGTTTTCTTTCAATCGTTAAAACTGCAGAAGGTGACTATACAACAGCTGTTTTATGCATTTTAATATCGGCTTTTTTTGATTTAATTGACGGATTTGCAGCCCGTTTGCTAAAATCTCCGACAGAATTCGGTGTACAATTAGATTCATTAGCCGATATTACAGGATTCGGAGTTCCCGTTGCTTTCCTCGGAAGTAATTTTTTATTTGCCGATTTGGGTACATACAGTGTTTTTGCTGGTAGTATTTTTCTTATTGCGGGTGCAGTAAGGTTAGCCCGCTTTAATGCCGAGTTAAAGGGCTTCGAAAAAACTACTTTTTCCGGAATGCCAATTCCTTTTGCATCAATTACTGCTGCGGTGTTTGTTTTAGCACTTATTGAAAATCCCGAATATAAAATACCGGAAATCACTCTCCCCGTTATGATATTACTTTCACTTCTAATGGTAAGCAGGGTAAAATTTGAAAGTTCGGCAAGTCTTCTCGCTAAAAGCAATCTGATTAAAGGTATTTATTTAATAGTTTTGCTTTTCTCAATTGTTTTGCCTATTATGTTCGGTATCAAAGTGCTTTTTGCTATCTTTGTAGCTGTGATTTTATTTACTATTCTAAGCCATTTCGCAGAAAATTTCCGTATTAAAAACAACTGATTATGAGTTTTTATGTTCAAAGTTAAAGCAATTATTAAAAGAAGAAAATCGATTTTAGACCCACAAGGTAAAGCTGCCGAGCAGGGTGCAAAACTTTTAGGTTTAAACGGTGTTAATAGCGTAAGAGTTGATAAAATGATCGATTTTATGATAAATTCTAATGATTCTGATGAAGCCGGTAAAATTGCCGATGAATTTTGTGTTAAACTGCTTTCCAACCCGATAATGGAAGATTACGAATTCACTTTGGAAAAAGTTAATGAATCCTAAATTTGGAGTTGTTGTTTTTCCGGGCTCAAACTGTGACCACGATGCCTATTATTCCCTAAAAAAAAATCTGGGCTTTGATACTCAGTTTCTTTGGCATAAAAACCATTCTATTAATAACTCCGATGTTATTATCCTCCCCGGCGGTTTCTCTTACGGAGATTACTTACGAAGCGGGGCAATTGCAAAACTTTCGCCACTAATGAATGAGGTGCGTGAATTTGCAGAAAAAGGCGGTATTGTAATTGGAATTTGCAACGGTTTTCAGATTTTGTGCGAAAGCAATTTACTTCCCGGTGCATTGATAAAAAATAAATCACTAAAGTTTGTTTGTAAAGATGTTTATGTCAAAGTTACAAATGAATCTAAAGTGTTTTCTTCGGGTGTGAAAGGTGAAGTATTCAAAATTCCTATTGCCCACGGTGAAGGGAATTATTTTATCGAAGAAAACGGACTAAATGAATTAAAACAAAATTCGCAAATTCTTTTTCAATACTGTGATAAAAACGGAAATATAACTGAAGCGTCTAATCCCAACGGTTCCGTAGAGAATATTGCAGGTATTATGTCAAAAAAAGGCAATGTTTTAGGAATGATGCCGCACCCTGAGCGAGTTTGTAGCGATATATTGGGCAATTCGAGCGGAAAGTTTATTTTCAATTCTATAAAGTTTTATTTAAAAAATATTTGAGGTAATCATGTTTGGTAATATAGGTGCCGGTGAAATTATTGTAATTGTGCTCGTTATCTTACTTCTTTTTGGAGCAAAAAAAATACCCGAATTGGCTCAAGGTATCGGTAAAGGTATGAAAGAGTTTAAAAAAGCTCTCAGTGATGTTCAAGAAGAGATTAAAGTTGACGATAAAGAAAAAATTTCCGATAAAAATCAATAGTTTAATTTGAGTTCCGCTAAACTTCCCTATTCTTCTTTACGAGATAAAAAGCGACTAATATTTGAAGGTTCATTAGATTTAGCCCAAAATGTAGATTTCTTTTTAGATAAAATTGCCTCTCATAAACATCTTAATGCGTTTATTGCTGTTTCAAGTGATTGTCAAAATCAGGCAAATTTGATTCAAGAAAAAATTAAGAATGGAAATGCAGGTAAATTAGCAGGGGCAGTGATTGCAATTAAAGATGTACTTTCAATCAAAAACATTAACCTCACCTGTGCTTCTAAAATATTGGGCGATTTTATTCCATTATATACTGCAACTGCCGTCCAAAAATTGATTGATGAAGACGCAATTATAATCGGTAAAACTAATTGTGATGAATTTGCAATGGGTTCTTCCAATGAGAATTCGGCTTTTGGTTCTGTTCTAAATCCTTTGAATACTGAGTTTGTGCCCGGCGGTTCAAGCGGTGGCTCGGCTGCAGCAGTTGCGGCAGGTTTGTGCGATGTTTCATTAGGTACTGATACCGGAGGTTCTATAAGGCAACCTGCTGCTTTTTGTGGAATTTACGGACTTAAACCAACTTATTCTGCCGTTTCCCGTTACGGACTTACAGCCTTTGCATCCTCTTTTGATTCTATTGGTCCCTTTGCTACAAATTTACAAGATTTGTTCGATGTGTTTGATATTATTAAAGGAGAGGACAAAAAAGATTCTACTTCAACCTCAAATACTCCTGTAAGCAATGAAATAAATACCAAAAAAATTAAAATTGGGATTCCTGCTGATATTATTTCGAATGATATTCAACCCGAAATCAGGGAATCTTTCGAAAATTTTGTGTTAAAATTAGAAAAAAACGGAGTTGAAATTGTCAAGATTTCCCTGCCAAATTTTAAATATGCAATTGCAGCTTACTATGTTTTAACTACAGCCGAAGCTTCTTCAAATTTGTCGAGATTTGACGGTGCAAGGTATGGATTCCGCTCAAAGGAAGTTGAGAATTTGAGCGATATGTTTGTTAAAAGCAGATCAGAAGGGTTTGGTGCAGAAGTTAAAAGAAGAATTATGCTTGGTACTTATGTACTTTCAAGCGGATACTATGATGCATATTACACGAAGGCTCAAAAAATTAGACGGCTTATTCAACAAGATTTTATGAATTGTTTTAAGGAAGTCGATTTTATTCTTACACCTACAACTCCCACAACAGCCTTTAAAATCGGTGAAAAAACGGAAAATCCTGTGGAAATGTATCTATCAGATATTTTTACAACGCCTCAAAACTTAGCGGGCTTACCGGCTTTGAGTTTTCCTACAGGAGCAGATCAAAATAACCTACCTATAGGATTACAACTAACTTCAAATCACTTTGAAGAGAGCAAAATTCATAATTTCCTCAATTCGCTAACAATTTAATTCCCTCTCAACCATTCACAATTCTGCAACAGATTCTTTACAAGCAGTTCAATTTTCTCTTTGTATTTTGTGATTCCAAAGTATTTCCTGCTTTTGAGTCCGGAATTTCAACAATATCACACACTAAATAATCGATCATATTTAGTCTGAAAAAACTAAAATCGGTTCTTACCCTAACATGGTTTCCGTCTTTATTTACAAGGAAATGAAATTCATTTGTTATTTCAGGATTTTCCCTATCGAGAAATTTATTCTTAATTTCTTTTATGTTAAAAGGTAAGATATCTCCAATTTCTAACTTGTTTAACTGCAGCTCCGAACATCCGTAGAAATTTTGAGCTAGTTTATTCGATTTATAAATTACAAAATTTGTTGTGTCAATTATCAATTTAATGTTTGTGCAACTCTGTACAATCGAATCTAAAGCATTTTCATATTCTCTCATAGCAATTTTATTTAACTCTAAATCAGTGATATCTTTTGCCTCCCAAAGGTAGTACAATTCTTTCTTTTCGTAGAAAGGTAGTTTGTTTAATTCCATATTTATTTTACCAAGCCCGGATATATAAAATTCGAAAATGATAACATTATTACAATTTGTCCCTGAAAACAAGTTTTCGAAGTGTATTCTACCCTCTTTATTCAAATAATTGATTATATTTTGAGTATTTAACATTAACTCGGGCGACTCAAAATATGATAGTAACTTCTCTGAATAAGCTATACAATTACCTTTTTGGTCTGTTAACCAAATTAACATACCCGAATTAATGAAATTAAATACCGGGTTTGAATGAATATCAGAATCTCTTTCCGGTTTGAGAATCTCAGGGAAAAAGTTTTTTATTTTAGTGAAGATATTGTCAAATATTTTGGATTTTCTTTGCCTTTTTGAGAGGATTATCCCATTTTTGAAACTTTCAGATTTGGTTAAAAAATGAATAGTTTGGTTTGATTTATGTTCGTGCGGTTCCATTTTTAGTATCACAAATTCAAAGAG
>JACSRR010000160.1 GCA_014879635.1 Ignavibacteriaceae bacterium
TGAGGCTTGCGCTCACGGAAGCGGCGCGCACCCATCCCGAAGTGGCGTTCCTCAATGTCGTTGCGCGCAAGCGCTAGCTTTGCGATGGCGCCATCTCGAGTCATGCCGCCGCTCGCGTTCGCCTCAAGAGCGGACCAATCATGACGAGAACGGGACCGACGGCCGCGTGTGCGCTCCAGATCGAGGAAGCCGCCCTTCGGGCCTGGCCTGCCGCACAGCAATATCTATACGGCGGTTGGGTTGCCCGGGTCTCTGAGGGCTACACCAAGCGGGCGAATTCGGCGTCGCTGCTCTATCCGCAGGCCGATGCCGACCATCATGCGAACGTCGAGAGAATAGAGCAACTTTATCGCGCCCGGGGCCTGCCACCAGTTTTCCGGTTACTTTCCCGTTAATTAAATCATAGAAAACGAGATGTGATTCGTTTTTATCTTTGGGTAGATTTAGAGTTATAAGTCCGGTATCATAAAAAGCGGGCTGAAAAGGATTTTGACTATTTTTAATTTCAAAATAACCGATTTGCTCTCTATCTGTTAATGAAATTGCGTAAATTCTCCCTGCTAAATCACCCGCAAAGAGTGTTTTTCCGTTAATTAAAAGATCCCCAAAAGGAATATTCCCTCTAATACTAATTTCGTCAATGGTGACTAAATCAACAGGGATTGAATCAATACCCCATTTTTGATTTTGATTTTCCTCAATAACAAAACCGGGAATTTTGATTGACCCGGTAAAACAACCGGAAAAAACAATACTTAAAAGGAGAATTGTTGGGTTGAGTACTTTTTTCATCAAAAATCCCAACCGAAGAAAAATTGATAAAACAATCCGGGTTGAAAACTACTAAAATTGTTTTCTATTTTTTTACCGATATCGTACCTAAAAACAATTACATTAAAAAGATTGAATCTAAACCCAAAACCAACACTTCCGTAAGTAGTTGAATAATTAGTATCCCAAGCTGAACCAGCGTCAAAAAATAGTGCTCCTCTAAGTCCTGAAAAGCCAATATCCACAATTGGAGTTCTAAAAAGCATTGCGTCAATCAAAGGAATCCTCAATTCAACAGAACTTAGCCATAATTTCTGCCCTCTAATTGAAAATCTATCCCATCCTCTTAAATCCCAACTACCGCCGGCAATATATCTGCGTGCTTCTTTACCGTCATTATAAAAAATAGAAGTTCTAAATGCAAGAGATGTAGTTGATGCTAACCTTAAGTATCTACGATAATCTAAAATAAGAGAATAATAGCTTTCGGAGTTAAAACGAATATCTTTTGTAAATCCGGCGGAAGCTCTAAATCTCCATCCATCTAACGGACCGGAAGGTCCCCATAGGGTATTATCGAAAACATACGAATACAAATTGCTCAGAATAAAACCTTGCCTCTCGTCAATATTTGCAATGATTTCTTTTTTGCTGTAGGAAGCCGAAGCCGCTACTTCAAGCCTGGCGAAACTTGAAAACGGGTAACGCATCACAAAATAACCGCCGTAACTTTTTTCGTAATAAAACTGATTTACATCTCTGAGGTCATATCTCCTGCCGTTATAATTAAAAATGCCGTAACCATAATTTAACCTCTCTCCTTGATAAAAACGGGAGATATCCAAATTAAAACTTTCGAGAAAATCACTTTGAACTTCTGCGGTATTATAGAGAAGAAGAAAATATTTATCGTCACCCATTAAATCGCTGAGTGAAAAAACTGCACCGCCTCTTGTTCCGTACAAAGGATCAGTCGAAATTTGACTCTGCGCATAATCAAGCGTGTACTCAGGTTTATATTGTACAAAGCTTACAGGCTCGCTGCCGGAATATCCGGGTACAAAACGCCCGGCAATATTTGAATTTAATTCAATTTCCGAAATTTGATGCAAAACAGCAGATGAATCCACCCTGTTTAACCCTTTAGCCGAATAAATCTTAAATGAGAATTTTTCGAAACCTGTAAACAGCAATTTGTTATTTTCTAAAATTTCGGGTGAAATTACCCCTGTCAAAAAATTTGTTTCCTTTTTGATACTTTCTAAATTTATACTCTCAGTAAATTCGACTGAATATAAATTATCAACCCCAAAATAATCTGATGTAAAATATAATTTACCTTGTTTAACAGCCGGGTATTTCAAATTACTGCTTGAAGATATTAATTGAGCAGTCTCCCCGCTTAAAACATTTATTGAATAAATGTTATAGGCACCTTCAACCGGAAAAACAGTTCTATCCGAAGAGAAAATTATTTCCCCATTATTCCCGAATACAGGATACCTGTCATCGTAAATGTCATCAGTAATTCTCTGTAAAGTAGAGGCATTGATACTTAATATATAAATATCGCTGAAACCTTTATTATCGATACCCCTGAAAACAATGTAATTACCAGAATAATCAAAAGATAGATCCGAAATGCTTAAAATTGAGTCAAAATTAAAAGTTTCAATTAACTTATCTGTTTGGATTTCAAATAAATGAATAACATCGTTAGCACCTGACTTTGAAACAAAGGCGAGAGTTCCGGATGAAGAAGTTTTTAATCCGGGTTCAAATAAATGAAGGGCTTCAATTGCGGCTTTTTTTTCTCCTCTAATTACAAGTTCACTCTTTGAAATGGCATTTAAAGCTGAATCAACTTTAACTCTATAAACCGACGAATAACCGTCAAGGTTTGCCATATAGTAAATGAAATTTTTATTATCGGTTGAATCAAAATATAATGACGGGTTAAAATTAAAGCCGGAGGGAGTTAAAAGAGCCGCCGAATAACTTACCGGGTCAAAGTCAGAAACCAGAGGGAAATATTTTCTTCTTTCAAATAACTCCCATTCATCATCTAATAATTTAAAATCTTTGTTAAGAATTACCGAAAGCAGTTCGTCAAAATCATCAAATTGGTAGAAATTGTCAAGGATTTCAAATACATAACGGTGTCCGTATTTTTCCCGAATAAATTCTAAAAATGCTTGTCCCTCTTTATACATCAAAAAGGAACCGTAAATTCTATTCATTTGCGAAAGCTTTGCAAAAATACCGTTAATCACGGCATCTCTCATAACCATTGTTGCTTGTGCGTCCGGTTTTGTAGAATAATATTCAGCTAACCCTTCAACAAACCACAAAGGAGGAAAACTTCCTTCCGTAATTTTTCTATCTCTAGCTAATCTGGTAAGTTTTGAGGTCATAAAGACATGTACTAACTCATGTTCAATTACATGTCTGAACTTTTCAAGTGAACCTAAATAGGGTATTACAACTCTACCTTTTAAGAACTCGAAAAAACCACCAACTCCTTCAGGAATAAAACCGGGTGTAGTATTAGTTTGCTGAAACTGTAAATGAGTGTTGTAAAAAATTAGTGGGATTTTATAATTTACGGTGTGACTAAATTCCCCTTTTAATTTTTTGTAAGCCGTTTCAGCATAATATGCACCTGCTGAAGCTACCTCGTCTAAATCACCGTAGTAATAAATATCCAAGTTTTCGGTATGAATTACCTTCCAATCAAATTTTTCATATTGAACCTTGTTTCTTCCGAAAGAGTAATATTGTGATAATATTTCCGGTGAAGGAAAAATAAGAGTTAACAGAAATATGCTTAAAAAGTATTTCAATGCCCGGAAATTTAATTGGTGATTAATAGAAGTTTAATTTACAAAAAGAAATCAACGCCAATCAACAGCGTTAAACTTCTCTTTTATATATTTGACATAGGGATGCTCTTCACCGCTTTGAAGTAAATTTTCATTTTCGCCTTCTTTCAAATTTTCATTAAAAGGAGATTCATTTTCAGGATTTTCAAAATCATTAATGATTTTTACTTCATAAGGAGTTTCCAGCTTTGCGAATAATTTGGCTTCAAACCGGTTCAAAAAGCCTGAGGCTTCTTTTGCAGTTTTATTGTCTTTGAAAAGTATTTTACACTGATTTCCATCTAAAAAAGCTTTGTCAATTTTTTTAACGAAACCGGATAAAGCAGTATCGGTTCTAAAAATTCGGATCAAAGTTTCTAAATCAATTAACGGCGATTCATTCTCAATGTAAGCAGAAACCGGTTCGTTGCTTATTTCATTAACAATGGGAGCAGAAGCAATAACGGGAGCAGTCTCAAAAGTATTTTCAGGCTCATGAACCGAAGGAGAATCAATTTGATTTAAAGTTTGCTCTTGTTCTCCGGTCTCATTTTCAAAAGATGCTCCGCTTTGTTCTACGGTAACAGTGTTATCGGGAGCATGAAATTGCGTGCTCCCGTTATTCAGAGATTTTTTTTTTAAGGCTTCAATTACTGAGCTTAATTGTGAAGAATTTTCAAAGCCAATTATACAACTTAGCGCCAGTTCTACTTTTAATTTATGATTTTGCGAAAACCGGAGTTCATTTGCAATTTTATTCAAAAAATTCAGAATTCTTAAAATATCGCCTTCCGAAAATTCTTTCGAAAGTTTTTTGTATTCCTCTTTTTGCTCTGAATCTGCCTCTAAAAATTCAATAGAACCCGCTGCAATAACAGACAAAATATTACGGAAATGTTCTATTAAACCGTTCATAAAATCGATATAACTCCAACCGTTGCTATATATTTCATCACAAATATAAAAGGCTTCGGCAAAATTCCGGCTTTTAATAGAATCTGAAACCCTAAAGTAGATTGTATCATCAATAAAATTAAAAACTTTTACTACTTGTTCAAAATCAACTGTACTTCCGCAGAATGCAGCTGCTTGGTCAAAATAGCTTTCAGCGTCACGCATTCCGCCGTCTGATTTTTTTGCTAAGAGTGTTAAAGTTTTATCGTCTATTTTTATGCCTTCATTTTCGGCAATATAATTGAGATTTTGCTTAATAATATCAACGGGAATCCGTCTGAAATCGAATCTTTGACAACGGGAAATAATCGTTTTTGGTACTTTATGTATATCTGTTGTTGCAAATATAAAAACTGTTCTTTCAGGAGGTTCTTCAAGTGTTTTAAGAAAAGAGTTAAACGACTCTTTTGTTAACATGTGAACCTCATCTATAATATATACTTTGTATTTTGCCACCATTGATGCAAATCTGACCGATTCTATTATAGTTCTGACTTCGTCAATACCCCTGTTTGAAGCAGCATCTATTTCAACTATATCCATTAAAGAACCGCTGTGAATTGCTTTACAATTACTGCATTCGTTACACGGTTCGCCTTCAAATGGTGAAGTACAATTTAAAGATTTTGCGAGTATCCGGGCAGTTGTAGTCTTACCTACCCCTCTCGGACCGGTAAAAAGATAGGCGTGTGCAATTCTATCGCTAATAATCGCATTTTTAATCGTTCTTGTTATATGTTCTTGCCCCAAAACGCTGTTAAAACGGTCGGGCCTGTATTTACGGGCAGAAACCTCGTAAGCCATGCTTTTACATCCTTTGAAATGCTTTTTTAATTAAAATAATGCTAAATTTCTCAAGAAAAATTTTATCGGTCTCATCAAAATTATTAAATTCATAGCTATCTAAATCTATTACGCCATAAAGTTTATCATCTAAAAAAAGCGGGACAACAATTTCGGAATTACTGCCTGAATCACATGCTATATGCCCGTCAAATTTATGAACATCGGGTACTATTAGTGACTGTTTTAATTCGGCTGATTTACCACATACACCGGCACCTAATTTAATTTTTGTACACGCAACTTTACCTTGAAATGGTCCTAAATACAGCTCATCACCCGATAAAATATAGAATCCTGCCCAACTTATATTAGGGATATATTCTTTGATTAAAGCAGTAAAATTGGAAAGAATTGATAATGGGTGGTCTGATTCATCCAATACAGAATCAATAATTGAATCTAAATGAGTGTAACCCTCAACCTTACCATTAACAATACTAGTTAAAAATTCTTGTTTCAACTATGGAGCACTCCGGTAGTTTTGCCTGAATCGGATAATTTTTTCCCGTTTTTAGCTTTTTTTTCAGAATTTTGCTTCCAATTCGGAAATAAATACGGTATAATCTCGTCAACTTTTTCAACAGAAACAATATTAAGATCTTTTTTTACTGCATCTCTAATCTCCCTCAGGTCAATCTCATTCTCTTTAGGAATTATTACTGTTGTTATAGCGTTTCTTTTTGCTGCAAGCAGTTTTTCAGTTAATCCGCCAATTGGTAGAACATCACCTCTAAGAGTAATTTCACCGGTCATGGCAACATCACCCGAAGCGGGAACCGACGCCAATGCCGAAATCATTGCCATTATCATTGTTACGCCCGCCGATGGACCATCTTTTGGTATTGCTCCCTCAGGTAAATGTATATGAATCTCCTTACTTTTGAAAAATTCGGGATCTATTCCAAATTTAGCAGCATTTGACCTAATATAACTTAATCCTGCCTGTGCTGATTCTTTCATCACATTACCGAGTTGACCGGTTAAGGTGAGCCGTTCTTTACCTTGCATAACAGAGACTTCCACATTCAAAATCTCGCCGCCTACGCTTGTCCAAGCTAAACCGGTTACACTTCCTATTCTCTTATCGTGTGATAATTTGTGTTTTTTAAAACGCGGGTTTCCTAAAAGTTCTTCAATCTTATTTTCATCAATTGCAATATTGCCGTTTGATTTTTTCTTTGTTTTAACTTTAGATTTAACAATTTCGGTTGCTATCTTACGAAGAACAGAAGTAATTTCTCTCTCCATGTTTCTAACACCCGCTTCACGAGTATATTGATTAACAATTTTTAAAAGTGCAGCATCGGTAAACGAAATTCCATAATTCTCTAATCCATTAAGTTTGCACTGTTTAGGTACAATATGCCGCTTTGCAATTTCAACTTTGTCATGCTCAAGATACCCGCTTAGTTCAATTATTTCCATACGGTCTTGAAGAGGAAGAGGAATATTATACCTTACATTTGCAGTTGTAATAAACAAAACCTGCGAAAGGTCATAATCAACCTCAAGATAGTGGTCATTAAAAGAGAAATTTTGCTCCGGGTCAAGAACTTCAAGCATAGCACTTGAAGGGTCGCCCCTAAAATCGGATGAAAGTTTATCAATTTCGTCTAAAAGGATAACAGGATTTAATGTTCCTGCTCTCTTCATTGATTGAATAATTTTTCCCGGCAAAGCTCCTATGTAAGTTCTTCTGTGCCCTCTTATTTCTGCTTCGTCTCTTACTCCACCCAAACTAATTCTTACAAATTCCCTGCCCAATGCTCTTGCAATAGATTTACCCAATGATGTTTTACCAACTCCGGGAGGTCCTACTAAACAAAGAATTTGACCTTTCATTTGCTTCACTAAATTAAGAACGGCAATATGCTCAACAATTCTCTCTTTAGGTTTTTCTAATCCAAAATGATCTTCGTCCAAAATCTTTTGAACATGCCCTATTTCCAAATGATCTTTCGATTTTTTATACCAGGGAACATTCAAAAGCCAATCGAGATAGTTTCGTATTACAGTATATTCAGGAGAAAGTTGCGGTATTTTATTGAGTTTATTTAATTCTTCGAGAGCCTTTTCTTTCACCTGTTTCGGCATTTTCGCTTTTTCGATTCTTTCGTTAAGCTTAGAATCATCATTTAAAGATTCATCTTCACCGAGCTCTTCTTGTAAAATTTTGATTTGTTCTTGAATGATAAACTTTCTTTGCGTTCTAGTTATATTTTCATGAACTTTGTGGTCAATCTCTTTTTCAATCTTTAGGATATCAATTTCGCCTTTAATACCGCTTATAAGTTCAAAGTACTTCTCTTTGAAAGTTAATGCAGCTAAAATCTTCTGTTTATTCAATATAGATTGATTTACATTTGCGGCAGCATAGTACAATTTGCGGTCAATTTCTTCGAAATTTTCGAACGAATTTATTGCTTCTTGCGGAATGTTCCTGTTCATCTTCACATATTCTTTGAACAGACTGTCCAAATTTCTTTTTAGAGCTTCAGTTTCATTATCTTCTTCGATAACAGGTAATACAACCTCAATTTTAGCTTCAAAAAAATCGCTGTTTTCTAAAAAACTATCAATTTTACCTTGAACTAACCCATCAACTAATATTTTTAATAACCCGTTAGGTAATTTTAAGATTTGAACAATTTTGGCAATAGTACCTTCAAAATAAATATCTGATTTATCAGGGTCATCAATGCTCGAATTTTTCTGAGCCGCCAAAAAAATGAATTTATTACCGTCTGCTGCTTTTGTTGCAGCTTTTATCGATTGTTCCCTTCCTACTAATACGGGAAAAATCATATATGGGTAAATGACAATATCCCTTAAGGGTAAAACTGGTAGTATTCCGGGAATTTCTAAAAAATCCGGCTCTTTATTTTCTGACCATTCTATTTGATCTGTAGTATCCAAAACTCATACCTGATTATTTGTGTTCAATTTATATCTTTTTAGGCTTATTACACACCGTAGAAAAGGATTTCTTTGAGCGGAACTCCTAAAAATAATTTTTAGAGTTTACAAAAATAATAATTTACACGGTTTAATGTGGAATAATAATTCCTCTCTATTTTGACAAGTAGTTTTTAACAGGGTTGATTTGAGGTGTATTAGTTTTAGTTGTGAGGAAAAAAATAGTGTTTTGGGGATCGAATTTAGATGTTCAAGGTTAGGAGTTAATTTTTCCACCCACTATTCTTTTGGAGCAACACACGGGTTGCACTCACATCTTTTTCAGCTGCGTCACACCTTAACCTCAAACTTCGTAATTAAAAATACAAGCACTAAGCTCTCCTTTTTTCAAAACAGAAACTCGAACTTAGAACCCCCAACTTTTTTCATCAAAGCGAATAAAATCAAGAAAAAAATGATTCTCCTGTTTTAAGCAAAAAATTCTGAAAATGCTCTTCCAATTTTTTTTTATCCGAATTATTCAAATTTCCGCCGATATACGGATTTACCGGTTTTCTTTTATTTGTGTTATATATATCAATAAAACCGGCTCTCTCTCCAATTTTCACCAATACCCTGCAATAATAATTGTTATAAGGAGAATTTGAGTCATATTTTGCTGTAATCCTCTTATCTGTTAAATAATTAGCCAACTCGTATGCTATCTTTGAGCTTACTTCCATTTCCGGAGTTAAATCCTTTTTTGTTCCCTTTTTCTCCTTAATTTCGGGAATAGCATTTTGTGCCAAATTATCAACAAAATCATTCCATTTATTACCGCTATGAGATTTTACTTTTCTCCAAGTTAATTTTAGCGGACTCTCTAAAACAATTTTACGATACAGTTTTGTCATTTCGATGTTGGTTTTCCACACACCCGTTGCCCATTTTTCTAACCCTTGATAATCAAAAAATATTTCGGCTTCACTAATATCTAATTCTCTCGCTTTTTCCAAAACTTTGATAACAGCAAAGATTTCACCACCAATTTGATTTGAACCTTTGAACTTTTCATCAATCACTTCTGAACTTCCAAAAAATACGAGTTCTTCGCTGTAAATAATCGCAAACCCGTACCCTGTTTTACCCCCTTTGAAAGAGCCGTCGACATAAAATTTGTACATTTTTTCCTTTTTAAGTTTTTAAAAATAGTAAACTGAAACAAAAAATTATTATTTTTACCCAAAATCACAAAATAATTATTTGGGCAGATAAGCAAAAACTTTATGAAAACAGAAATAAACGAATTAACAAGTTACGGTTTTGTTCCGTTCAGAATAAATGAAGGGAAATTAGAGTATCTGTTAATTAATTCTGCCCTGATTAAAAATCCTCATGCAACTTGGGAATTTCCGAAAGGTATAGGAAATGACGGAGAAACTCCGTTAGAGGCTGCTTCAAGAGAATTTAGAGAAGAAACCGGGCTAACAGATTTTACAATTATCGATGGTTTTGAACACAATTTTTCTTACAAATTTAGCAGAAACGGAAATTCAATTATAAAGAAAGTCGTCTTTTTCATAGCTCATGTAAACTCGGGCACCCCCCCACCAAATTCAACATCAGAACACACAAAAGACAAATCAGGTAAATGGTGGAAGTGGCTTTTGTATGATGAAGCCAAGAGTATATTGTACTATGATTCCAGAATTAAACTTCTCACAGAAGTTAATAATTATTTAGGTAAAACTCAAATCAATTTTAACAATGCTAAGACGGGCATATAGAATTGACAAATCAGGGAAAATTTCTAACTTAAAGTTAGTTACAGAAGAACTCCCACTTCCCGCACCAAATGAAGTTACAGTAAGAGTAAAAGCGATAGGGTTGAATTTTGCCGATATTTTTATGCTTTTCGGTATTTATTCAGCTACTCCCAAAGAAAGTTTTGTTCCCGGATTGGAGTATTCCGGTATTATTGAAGTTGTGGGTGACAATGTAAAAAATTATTCTCCGGGAGATAAAATTTACGGATTGATAAAAATTGGTGCGTACACTGATTTTTTGAATATTGATGCGGGATACATAAGAAAACTTCCTGATAATTTCTCTTTCGAAGACGGTGCAGCCTTTCCCGTACAATCACTAACAGCTTATTATGCCCTCAATATTTTAGGTGCAGCAGAACCCGGACAAACGGTTCTCATTCACAGTGCGGCGGGAGGAGTGGGTATCTACGCCAACAGAATTGCAAAAATTAACGGAATGAGAACAATAGGTTCGGTCGGGAACTCGGGTAAAATTGAGATTCTTAAGAGTGAAGGTTACAATGACTTTATAATTAGAGATAAGAATTTCAAACAAATACTTTTAGAAAAAACCAAGGAGACCGGTTTACACCTTATATTGGAATCAATTGGGGGTAAAATCTTGAAACAAGGATTTTCATGCCTCTCCCCTTCAGGAAGAATGGTTGTATTTGGTGCGGCTAATTTTGCATCTAGCACTGATAGACTTAATCCATTTACGCTTATATATAAATATTTTACTCGACCACAAATTGACCCTCTCAGATTAACTGATAAAAACAGGTCAATACTCGGCTTCAATTTAATTTGGCTTTGGAATGAAAAAGCAAAAATGCATCGATATCTAGATGAGATCGAAAATTTAAATCTTAAAAATCCGCTAATCAGCAACACATATCCTTTTAAAGACTTACCTGCTGCAATAAAACAGTTTCAATCTGGTAAAACTACCGGAAAAGTTGTTGTAACATTAGATTAAATTTTTATTAAATTTGTTAAAAATATTTGGAGTTTATTCAATTTTCCGTATTTTTATTTATCAACTAATTAAGAACAATCCGGAGGAAAAATGAAATCTTTACTCTTTTCGATTTTAATCTTCAATTTAGGATTCGCACAAACTTTTGATTGGGAGTGGTTAAACCCAACACCAACCGGCAATGATCACAATGATGTAATTGTTTTCTCTTCAGGAAAACTCATGACATTCTCGGCGGGTAGTTATGTTTACACATCAACTAACAACGGAAGTTCTTGGTCTTTTTTGCAGGCTGATACTGCTGCTAGAGATATTTACGAAGCAGTTTTTACTGATAATAATAACGGTTATCTTTGCGGTCTAGGCAATTTATTAATGAAGACAACCGATGGAGGAGCTTCCTGGAATTACATGCAGTCACCTGCTGCATCAACCATTGCTTGGTGGTATATTGATTTTCCGAGTGCTACCACCGGTTATGCTGTAGGCTCATCAGGCATAGTGATTAAAACAACAGATGCGGGAGCTACATGGAATTTTGCCACTTCACCCGGTAATGCCTTGATTTATAAAATATTTATGCTGGATAACAATACCGGATACATTGGGCTTGGTTCGTCAACTGTCGGGCGGTTGCTAAAAACAACAGACGGCGGTACTTCTTGGCAAAATATAACTGCAAATGTTCCGTTTACCGCCTCCCCTATAGTTAGAGGAATCTATTTTATTGATGCAGATACAGGTTATATTTCGACTTCTAATTCAGAGATATTTAAAACAACTAACGCCGGAACAAACTGGGTTTCTGCCGGTATTTTTGCGTCAGGTACAATTTATGAAGTAAAATTTAGGTCTGCTTCAACCGGATTTGCTGCTGCAGGATCGGGTGTTGTCTTAAAAACTACTGATTTTGGTGCATCTTGGGTTCAAACTCCTTCGGTAGGTACCCAAAATGTTTTCGGACTCTCTGTTGCTCCAAATCTCAATGAAACTGCTCTTATTGATGAACCTATTTTTGTTGGAGGAAGCTCCGGTGATATGGCGATTTCTACTGATAACGGAACATCATGGACCTTATTAAACAAAAATGTTACTCTCACAGCTTTTAGAAGAATTCAATTTATCTCTCCAACTGTGGGCTTTGCCGTAGGAGGTACTGCTACCGAGGCTCCGGGTAACGGGCTTATTTTCAAAACCGTAGATGCCGGTTTAACCTGGACGGCGCTTACTCCGGTAAATTATCTGGTTTATTCACAGTACTGGATAAACGAATCAACAGGATTTGTTGGTACAAGAGGTCCAACCGGTCTATTTAAAACTACAGACGGCGGGCAAAGTTGGACTGGTACAAATACCGGTTCCGGTGCTACAACCACAATCTTATACGATATTAATTTTACTGATGCTAATAACGGAATTGTTGTTTATGCAAACGGTACCTCCTCCCGCACAAATGATGGCGGTAATTCTTGGGCTTCTGTTACAACAAATTTTGCGACTTCCACAATTTATGATATAGCCACTACTTCAAACGCAATATATATTGCCGGCGGTTCAAGTAAAGTGGGTAAATCAACTGACGGAGGAGCAACTTTTGTTCAAACCGCTGTACCTGTATCAGCTGTTACACTTTATTCTATTGATTTTGCGAATGAAAATCTCGGATTTATAGCCGGTTCTACCGGTAGAATTTTCCGTACAACAGATGCCGGTGCAACATGGACACTTCAAACAACACCAACTACCTCAACACTCTACTCTGTAAAAGCAGTGAGTTCAAATATTATTTGGGCTGCAGGTGCTTCAGGTACAACAATTTATTCAACAGATGCCGGTGTTACATGGGAAAGATCTCCGGTTTTTGCAGGTGGAAAACTTTTATATGAAATTAACTCTTTTTCAACTGGTTATATTTATGCATGCGGTCTTTCAGGTACTATCATCAGAGGGCTTGCAGATCCTTTTATACCTGTTGAACTTACTTCCTTTACCGCTTCTATTAACGGAAAAGAAGTTCTGCTGAATTGGACTACGGCTACAGAAACAAATAATTTGGGCTTTGAAATTCAAAGAAGCATTAGCGGAGCAGATTTTTCTAGAATCGGTTTTGTTGACGGACAAGGTTCAACTACAACACCTTATACTTATTCGTTCTCCGATTTTGCAAGTTCATTTTCTAAAGCAAGTTACAGACTAAAACAAGTTGATTTAGACGGTTCTTTTACTTATTCTGAAGTAATTGAGGTTGATTTATTGCCATTTAACTTTAATTTATCTCAAAACTTCCCTAACCCGTTTAATCCTTCAACTAAAATCTCTTTTTCTATCCCTCAAAACAGTATAGTAAATTTAGCAATTTATGATATTTCGGGACAAAAAGTTAATGAACTTATTAATAATAAAGAATTCACAGCAGGTGTTTATACAATTGATTTTGATGCCGGCAGGTTTACTTCGGGAGTGTATTTCTACAAGTTAGAAGCAGGCGGTTTTTCTGAAGTTAAAAAGATGACTTTACTCAAATAAAATTAAAACCCCTTGAAAAAGGGGTTTTTTATTTATTTTATTCTGAATTTTCTTAAATTAAGTTTATCATTCAACTATTTTAGAGGTAGAAATGAAGACTTTAATACTTACTTTAATTCTTGCGGTTAATTTTTCATTTTCTCAAGTTTTTGATTGGGAATGGCAAAATTCAAAACCAACAGGTAATGATTTAAACGCCGCTTTTATTACTCCTAACGGAAAAATTTTTGCTGCCGGTTCAGGTTCTCAAATTGTTGCTTCCTTAAACTCAGGTGTTGATTTTAGTTCTCACTATGTTGATGAGGCAGGTTCAGAAATTTGGAATGCATTTTTTACTACTAATTCTAACGGTATTGTTGTGGGTAATAATGGTTTAGTTGCCCGTACAACCGATGCCGGGAATTCATGGAATAAAGTAAATTCAAATACTATTAATCAGCTAAGATGGGTGCACTTCCCTTCTGAAATGGTTGGCTTTGCAGTAGGTAATTCCGGCACTGTTATAAAAACGACAGACGGCGGTGCAACTTGGGATTCTATTACTCCTCTTCCAAATATTGCTATTTTTTCGTTATATATGGTAAATAACGATACCGGCTTTGCCGGTGCTGCATCAGCTACATTAGGAAGACTTTTTAGAACCACAAACTCCGGAGCTACATGGGAAAATATTTCCGCTAATGTACCTTTTTCGGGCTCTCCTACAGTGCGGTCTATTTATTTTATAGATTCGCAGAACGGTTACTTTTGCACCAGCACATATCAAATTTATAAAACTACTGACGGCGGAAACTCATGGACTCTAAACGCTGCATTAGGAACCGGAATTTTTTACGATATCAAATTTTTGAATCTCTCAACCGGTTTTGTTGTTGGGCAGAGAGGTGAAATTTTTAGAACTACTGACCAAGGTGCCACATGGCAGATGTTAACAACCGGGTTGAGTCAATTTATTTATGCAATTTCTATCCAGTCAACAGTTTCAAATGAACTAATGAACAATAAAATTGTTGCAGCAGGTAGATACGGTGCTATTATTACATCAACTGACCTCGGCAACACATGGCAACCTCTTCACAAATCTGCATCCTTTGAGCTTCTCCGGTCTATCGAAATGGTTACCCCAACAATCGGATATGCAACCGGAGGATTACTCACCGAAGGTTCCGGAAATGGGCATATTGTTAAAACTACAAACGGTGGTTTAGATTGGTTTGCCGTTACGCCTGTTAACAACAGAGCTTATTCTACTGCGTGGACTTCACCCGATACAGGTTTTATTGGTACTGTTGGTCCTAACGGTATTTACAAGACAACTAACGGAGGTACTTCCTGGACTCAACTTAATCCGGGTGTTATGATAGCCTCCGGAATTTGGTACGATATGAAATTCTGGAGCAGTGATAGCGGTATTGCCGTAGGAAGTAACGGTGTTGGTGTTAGAACTACAAACGGTGGTGCAACTTGGACTGAATTAAACACCGGCTTTACCGGCAGCGTTATTTACAAAGCCGAAGTCCGGAATGGGTTAATTTATCTTGCGGGTGTTTCTCGTAAATGGTCTCGTTCAACAGATATGGGTTTAACCTTTATCGGATTTACCGTACCGGGTACATCAACCGATTTTTATTCTATTTCCTTTCCTACTCCCGCTACCGGTTACATTGCGGGAAACGGAGGAAGACTCTTTAAAACAACCGACGGGGGATTAAATTTTACACAACTTCAAGCTCCTCTCTCCGTTACATTTTATGATTTTAAGGCTTTAAACGAAAATTTTATTTGGGCAGCTTGTAATTCAGGCACTATAATGTATTCTACCGACGGTGCTCAAACTTGGAATTTAGGCAAAAAGCAATTTAGCGGAAATACCATTTTGCACGATTTATCAATTCAAGACGGCTATATATGGTTTTCAGGTACTGGAGGAACTATTATTAGAGGATTTCTTGACCCAGAAATTCCGGTTGAATTAACTTCTTTTTCAGCTTCAATTATTGGAAATACTGTGCAGTTAAACTGGGAAACGGCAACCGAAACAAACAATTCAGGATTCGAAATTCAGAGAAATCAGGCAGGTGATGATTGGAACACTCTTGGTTTCATTCAAGGAAGAGGCACAACTTTAGAGCCTTCTGTTTACAGTTATACCGATAACGAACCGGGAGCAGGTTCTGTTTCTTACCGTCTAAAACAAATAGATTTTGACGGCACATTTACATTCAGCAATGAGATTATGTTAGATATTAACTCGGTGAGTTTTGAATTATATCAAAACTACCCTAATCCGTTTAATCCTGAAACAAAAATCTCATTTTCACTGCCTGTAAAAGATTTTGTCACTCTTTCAGTTTATAGCGTTAACGGAGAGTTGGTACAAAAACTGATAGATAACAAAGAGTTAAATGCAGGTTCACACTCAATTATTTTTGACTCAAAAGGTATGAGTTCAGGTGTGTATATCTACCGGTTTTATTCCGGTAATTTTTCTGCTATCAAAAAAATGACATTGTTAAAATAATATTAAATTTTCGAGAAAGTGTCTTATTTTAAGACACTTTCTCATTTTAATAATAAATCTGTGATTCTCACAACTTATTTAATACAAAAATATGCATTAAATTGTTGGTACAATTTTTGATAAACAATTCATTAAAAATCAAATTCTAATAATTTATTAAGCTCAAAGGGTCAATTATGTTTAATAGGCTAAACACAAGATTACTGACATTTTTAATAATTCTAATTTCTTCATTTTCATTATTTCCGAGGGGTGATAGCACTCAAACATTTAGATTTGAACCGGGTACGGTCATTTCAACGATAGGAACTGCGGTAAGTACTGCACGAGTATTAAATACAGATATTGGAATTAATAATGTAACTTTTACCAATCCTTACAACCCAGCTCAAACAACTCAAGTATGGAGCGGTAACTTTGCCGGTACAATAGACGGTAACCCTGCAAAGTTCTTTTGTATTGACTTGCGCCATTATTTGGCATTTTGGACGGCTAATAACCCGCATGTTTATACAGACTCGGGAGTAACACCTTCTCAAATTACCTACATTTTGATGAATTACTACCCCTACAGAACATATCCATACCCTGGTTCGGCAAGTTCACAAGCTGTTGAAGCCGCTGCAATTCAAATTGCTATTTGGCACTATGCTGATGGCCTCAATATTAACACAGTTTCTGCTTCAAATGCAACAACCGGAAATTTAATTAAAAATAGAGCTTTGCAAATAAAGGCTGATGCAGATGCAAATTCGGGTGCTACGGTTCCTATTCAAACATTAATCATTTACCCTACTTCTAATCTTTATACAAACGGTCAACAAGCAAAGTTTAAAGTAAGAGCACTTAACCAGTTAGCTCAACCTGCTGTAGGAGTAACAATAACCCTTGCAACCTCAAGTGGTACCCTTTCAACACTTACGGCAGTAACAGACGCAACCGGTTATACTCCGGAAATTTCGTTAAATCAAGGTGGATCCAATCAAGCTCAAATTACGGCTTCGGCTCAGGTAATTATTCCCCAGGGAACCCGCTATGTTCACAATCCCCAAATGAACACTTATCAAAAATTAGTTTTGGCAACTCCTACAATTGCAAACCGTCAATCAAGTGTTGCAATTAATTGGAGCAATGAGGCAGATTTAAGTATCACAAAAATTGTTAATATTTCTAATCCGCCTAACAATTCAAATGTAACTTATACACTAAATGTACTTAATAGCGGACCTGCAGGCGCAACCGGTGTTGTAGTTTCAGAAATTTTACCTCAAGGAGTTGTTTTAGTTTCTGCTAACCCGGGTCAAGGTTCATTTGACCCCAATACTGGTCTCTGGACTATAGGTAGCATAGCTAACGGCTCAAGCGTAAGCATGACAATAACCGTAACTGTTAATGTAACCGGAACTCAAGCGTTTGACCTTGGCGCAGCTGAAGGATTTAATGTATTTATTTTAGAAGATATCTATCAACCATCGTCAGATACTGAAGGTAAAATGGCTGCTGGAAGAGATATTTTTCTCTCTAATTATAGTGTCGGAGATAAACTACCTGCTAATAGCGGTGATGTCTTAGTTGCAGGGCGTCATTTAATTTTTGTTAGCGGCGATGTTTTTAACGGAAATGCGGTTTATGGGGAGACGGGAACCGTTCCTCAAACAGTCGGTTTTCCCGGCGGCGGTTCTTTGCGCCAAGATAGCATTATCGATTTTGAAAGCGCAGCTATTCATTTGAGAGCTCTTTCAACACAATTAGGTTCTTATGCAGTTAATGGTAGAGATACACTTTCGGGTGTCAGTTTCTACTTAAACGGTTCCGATCCTTTCTTAAATGTTTTTGAAGTTACTGCAGAAGAAATGACAACAACGCAAGAAGTTTATATAAATGTTCCGAATGGTTCGGTTGCTTTAGTAAATGTAACCGGTGACAGCGTAGATTGGGGCGGTAACTTAGTTGTATCCGGAACGAGCAGAACTAATGCCCTTTTTAACTTTTATGAAGCAAGAACTATTAGAATTGCCCAAATTGATGTAACAGGCTCAATACTAGCTCCCTTTGCAGATGTTCATTTTGTAACCGGCGTACAACATGGGCAGATGATTGCAAAATCAATGAGAGGACAAGCCCAATACAATTTGGATAACTTTATCGGTAATATGCCTGTTGATACAGTGATTGTTAATGTTGCTCAAATTATTGCATCTGACCAAGTTGACCCTGATTCTAATCCCGGTACGGGTGGTGAGAGTGAAGATGATTACGCTTCTGTAAATATTAATGTTTCTAATGTTAATCCTGCCGGAGGAGGTAGCCCCGGTACAATTATCGGGAATTGGACTCTTGCAGGTACCTTTGGCAGCGGTGAATTTGTTTGGACTTTCAAACACAAAGATAATTTTGTTTTTGCCGGCACTTGGGGTGGTAAAGTTTACCGTTCTACTGATAACGGTGCAAACTATTCACTATTTAACGCTTCTATGGCACCAAGAGCTTATATTTGGGCTATCGATGTTAATAGTAGCGGTCATGTTTTTGTTGCAACTGAATCCGGAGTATTCAAAACTACCGACAACGGAACATCCTTTGCACAAACAAGCGCACCTGCTACAGATGTTAGAGCATTGTGTATTTCAACAAACGGAAATATTTTTGCGGGAACTTGGGGAAGCGGAATTTACAGATCGCAAGATAACGGAAGCACTTGGCTTCCTGTAAATCAAGGATTATCCCTCCCGATAATACACTCTATGGCTATTGATTCTTCGGGTACAATTTACGCAGGCACTTTTGGAGCGGGCGTGTTTAAATCTACCGATAACGGTGATAATTGGCAACAGTTACCCCTTTTCTATCCATATATATGGTCGCTTGGTGTAGCCGGAAACGGAGTTGTTTTAGCCGGTACTTACGGAAACGGTTTATTTGTTTCTTATGACGGTGGTTCAAATTGGGAAAGACAAAATAACGGTATAAACTCAAATCATATTTATTCCATTGTTGTTGCCCCCGGAAATAATATATTCGTAAGCGGATATAACGCAGGTGTATATTTCACTCAGTTATCTGGAGCCGATAGTTTTTCACCTGTTTGGAATTCGATTGGTTTAAGCGGTGCAAATGTAAGCTCAATTATTTACAACCCAACTACGGGAGCTTTAATTGCCGGATTATCGAACGGTGCTTATTTGATAAACAGTACTCCAACTTCTATTAAAAAGTTTGAAGGTGTTGATTTACCGTCAAAATTCGAGCTCTTAAATAATTATCCGAATCCGTTTAACCCTTCAACAGTGATCAGTTTTTCTATTCCTGTTCAAAGTAAAGTGAATTTAATTGTGTACAATACTTTAGGCGAAATTGTTGCCGAATTAGTAAACGGTGAATTTGAAGCCGGACAGTATTCGGTTAGCTTTGACGCAAGAACTCTTCCGAGCGGTGTGTACATTTACAGGCTAAATGCAGGAATTAGTTCTATCAGCAAGAAGATGATTCTGCAAAAATAAGTATGAATTAAAAAAAAAAGGCGTCCTCGTTGACGCCTTTTTTTACATTTTACCCTTGAGGTTAATTCATTGAGAGATCGAATAGAACTAATTCAGAATTTTCGATTGCTTCAATTTCAATTGAGTCGTTCCCTTCTAACATAAGCGCATCGCCATGTACATACTCAACACCGCCTGAGGTTATTTTACCTCCTGCAATATGAAGATATTTTCCTCTGCCTTCATTATTAACTATTTTCAACGAAGTACCGGGGGTTAATTTTGAGACCGACATTTCCAAATCCTGATGAATATGGATTATCCCCTCTTTAGTTTTTGGAGAAACTACAGTTTGAAATTTATCTGTTCTCTCCTCTTCTTTTAGTGAGATTTGGTCATAAGATGGTTCAATATTTAATTTGTCCGGTATTACCCAAATCTGCAATAATTTTACAGTATCGGTTTTAGAATGATTGAACTCTGAGTGAAAAATTCCTCTTCCGGCACTCATTTTTTGAACATCAAATGCTCTGATAACTTCGTTAGAGCCCATACTATCTTTATGTTCTAGTGCACCTTCTAATACATAGGTAATAATTTCCATATTTTTATGAGGGTGATACGGGAATCCTCCTCCGCCCAATACGGTATCATCGTTAATAACACGCAAAGTTCCAAAATTCATATTATTGGGGTCATAATATTCGCCAAACGAAAAACTATGGAAACTTTTTAACCACTCCCATTCCACTTTTCCTCTTTGATCGCTTCTTTTTACAGTTAACATTATATTCTCCTGTTATTATTTTATACTTAAACCTAATTTTTTTAGCAATTCAGCTAATTGTTTTATTTCATCGTCTGATAAAGACTTAGTTAATCCTGAAACAAAATCGATGTGAGTTTGAAGAATTGAACTAAGTTTGTTTTTACCGCTCTCGGTAATTTGAACAAGAATAATTCTGCGGTCTCCAAGGTTTTGAACCCTCTTTACAAAACCTAACTTTTCAAGGTTATCAATCACCATTGTAATATTTGCACCTGAAACTAACATCTTCTCGCCTATTTCACTCAATGATAGCTTTTCATAAACGCCTAAAATATCAAGTGCAGAAAACTGCGGTCCGGTTAATCCAAAACCCTTAATATTTTCAACAACTTTTTTATTCATGGTTAAATAAGCCCTGCTCAATTTAACCCACATATCTACTCTTATTTCTCTTTTCATTTTACTAATTAATAATTTCTAAATTCTTTAATGTTAAAATAATGTTATAACATTTAATTTCCAAATTTGTAAGTAAAAAATGTTTTGGTAATTAAAAAAGTGTGATATTTAACCATCAATGTTGTCAAAATACCTAAATCTCACAGATTAATTACAGCCGGCGCTGAACAACATACAAAAACTTTAAAAAATAAACTGTGATTTGATAAGTTTGTTCTATTATTTCTTACAAAGAATTAATTCAAAGTAATTAATTAAATTTCGATATGATAGAAGAATATTTAACACTCAAATCAGAAATTCAAGCCGAAATTAAAGAAAAGGGCTCGCTGTTTTTATCCAAAGCTGTTCCCTTTGATACTGTTGAAGAGTTTCAAAATTACTATTCCGGAATTAGAAAGCAATTTTATGACGCCACTCATCACTGCTACGCTTTCAAGCTAATTGACGGAACATTTAAATATTCGGATGACGGTGAACCTTCCGGTACTGCCGGGATAAGAATTTTTAATGCAATTGAGCACAACGAATTAAATAATTGTGGAATAATTGTTATCAGATATTATGGCGGAACCAAACTTGGCACGGGTCCGTTGGGTAAGGCATATTATGAAGCAGCTAATTTATCAATTAAGAATTCGGAAATAATTAAATTAATTGCTTATGAGGAGATTGAAATAAGTTTGCCGTTTGAACATTCAAAAACAGGATATAAACTATTAAAAAATGATTCTATTAAAATTATCGATACAATTTATTCCGAACAAATTGTTTTCAAAGTACTCTCAAAACCGGCATTTATTCCTGAAATTGAAGAAAAACTTACACAAATTTTAAAGGGGGAAAATCCTGTATGCAGAACAGGAAAAGTTACCTACCATTAAACGGTAGCAATTTTATTGAGCCTGTATTTTAAGCATTTTTCGATTAATTCTGCATTATCAGGTTTTCCGCCAAACGCCCATCTATTTTCCGGAATATTGTAACTAAACCTGTTTGCATTTTCTCCCTGAATAGAATAAAGATAAACATTAACCCACCTTAATTCATTTAAACCCGTTATTCCGAATAGTACTTTAGTGTTGCCAATTTCTTCTTTGATATACTTCTCAAAACCAAACTTGAAGGTTTGCTCAATAATTAGAAAATCTAATCTGCTTAAATCGGCAAATTGTAAGAGAGATTTTAAAAGATGCTTACACATTTTTGATAGCGAATTTTTCGGGAATAAAAACCCGTCATTAATTTTAAAATCGGTACAAGAACAACTTAAACCCGGTAAATCAACAAATTGATCAAAAACCCTTATTGATCTTTTTCTAAAATTAAGAGGAGTAACTCTGTAGTTGAAATAAAAGCTCTCCTTTCTGTTAAGAGTATATTCTACTCCGCTTCTTAAACTATCAAAAACCCGCAAACCATCTTTGAAACCTGTATGTTGCATTCTTTTTATATTCTCCGGATATTTGGAGTGTAAAACTATGCATAGTAAACGGGAATTTTAAATCACAGTATGATAATTTTTAATTTGCCTTAATGTGGCTCTTTAATGTAGCCACAGTATTAGAAACCAAATCACTTCTATAAATATGGATTTTATCTTCTTCAATTTTCATATCCTTAAACCAATCTGACCAAAATATTTTCATGATATCAAAATCGATTGGATTAGTTTTTCCCGGTTGAAATTCCAAGCAAATCACTTCAAGTCCCTTTAACGAAACTCCGGTACTTACAAATCCGTAATTTCCGGCAGAAATATCCTTTTTCAAATCTTTAGAATTTCTTAATCCGCTCATAAAGGGAGAACTTTCTAACATGTATGAGTATCTGTTCCCTGTGTTATATTGGGCATTTTGAAAATACATATATCCGTCGCTAAAAATAGTTAGAACATTTTTATAGTTTGGCTTAACGCAATAATTTACCGCCTGATGTTTGATGAAGTTAAAAATATCGGAACCGTTAAAATTTTTTGCGTTTGAGGCATGTTCATAAATTTTCTCGATTGCAGCAATCATTGAACTCTCAAAATTATGCAATAATTCTCTTTTCTCATTTAATGAGAGGGATGAGAAATCAACAACTAAATCTTTATCCAAATTATTTGTAATAATGTAATTACCCTGAGGATAAACCACAATTCTTAAGATATCCTTTGTAGCCGGGAGATTATTTCTCCTCATTATTTGATCCTTGAAAGACTCAACAATTTGTTTAATTAACCCCATGTCTTTTTGTACTTGTGTCCCGTCAACCTTAGGAGAAATTCTATCCGAAAGATCAAGCATAACAGTCAAGTTAAGGATAGTATATTTTACTATACCAGTGTTTCCATGATTTGTTTCACCTTTTTTACATCCGCCAAAAAATAAAACCGATAAAATTAATATTGAAGCTATTTTAGTCATTGAGAAGTATTCCTCTGTTATTTAAGTTTTTTAATTTTAAGAAAAAATCAAATTTTTCGGATAGCTTTTTAACATTCTCTTCCGGTGCTTGTGAATTTTTGAGAAAAGTGAGCCATCCTTTTGCGTAGCCAAGCAATTTACCGAGAATATCGTAAGTATTAAATTTTGGAATATTAAATTCTCTGGTTCTTTCAGCAATATTCTTGTTAATTTCGTCTATTTCTGCTTGTAATAATTGGGATTTCTTCAATAATTCTAAAATCTTTTGTTCTGATGCTTCAATCAAAAGATTATATTTCATAACACCGTTATCAAACCCAAATAAACGGTTAAGATTCTTTTTTCAGTTATCAAACATTAATGTCCAAAACAGATAGCCAACAAATCCCATTAAAATAATAATCCAGAAGTTAGGTTCGTTAAGTGCAATTGAAACTGAGAAAGGTGGTAATTTATCGGGACTAAAAGCTCTCTGTGCCTCATAAAGTTTATGTGTAATTTCATAAGCTAATACCGCATCAACAATTAATGCAACCCCGTAAAAAAGTTTTTTATATTTCCCGTTTCTTTTGTTTTCTGAATAAGTATGAGGGTATAATCCAAAGAGCAGAAACATTGGAGCTGCAGTTATAATCAAAATTAGAGTAAAATCTCCCATTGCTACCGCTTGTTCAAAAGCTTTTGGATTAAAAATTGAACGAAGAGTATAAGAACCTTCCACTTCAGGGTTAATTTCTAAAAAGAAAGCGTTGTAAACAACCGAAGAGTAAAACACCCAAATAAATGCAAGACCCAATAATATAATAAGACCGGTAAATGCAACATCAACCCAAAGCCCTGCCCGTGGTTCTCTAATTTTAGCAGTGATTCTGGCTTCCTCTTTTTCCGATTTATAGCTCTTAATTAGCTTCTTTTCTTCAGGAATTTCGACATCGTTAATTCTGGTTTTAACTTCAATCAAATTATTGATCTTCTGCTCAGATGATTTTATAAAATTAGCATGATCAAGTATTTCTTTTTCATTTTTTTCGGCAATGTTCTCTGAGTTATTTAAGTAATCAACATATAGTTTATCGATACCTAAATCAAATCCGGTTAAATTACCCTCCGATCTGGTTGCATCCATAAAACCTTTGTGATGAGAGTTACTGTCAACCGGGATATCTTGGTGCAGAATAGGAGTTGATTCAATTTGTCCGTTATGATTATTTTCGTTAATTGAATTTTCTTTTTTTAATAAATCTGT